>NZ_MWLP01000039.1:0-96478 GCF_010634885.1 Microbacterium sp. B35-04
GGCTCAGGGATCGGACTCGGCTCAGGGATCGGACTCGGCTGCGGGGTCGGACTCGGCTGCGGGGTCGGACTCGGCTGAGGGATCGGACTCGGCGGCGATCGATGCGTTGGAGGCGTTCCTGCGCCGCCCGGTGACCCTCGATTACCACCCGTACGGTGAGCGCCAGATCCGCAAGGCGCTGCCGGCGGACGCGCCCGACGACATCGTCGCGCACCTCGTCGGCATCGGCGAGGCGGTGGCTGCGGCACGTGCCGCTGTCGCCACCGAGAGCGGCGCCGGCGACATCCCGCTGGTGTTCGACCCGTTCCTGGTGCGGGGCATGGGCTACTACACCGGCACGATCCTGGAGCTCGCCCACCCCTCCGTCGACTACTCGCTCGGCGGCGGTGGTCGCTACGACGGCATGATCGGCCGCTTCCTCGGGCAGGATGTGCCCGCGGTCGGCTTCTCGATCGGCTTCGAGCGCATCGTCGACCTGGTGGCCGAGCAGACGGATGCCGCAGCCCCGGCCGTCGTGCTGGTCCACGATCGCGACGTGCCCGAGGCCGAGCTGCTCGCCCTGAAGGCCGCGCTGGTGCGACAGGGTTCGCGGGTGCGCCTGGAGCAGCGCACGAAGAACCTCAAGGCGCTGCTCGAGCGCGCGGCATCCGACGGCTACACCGCCTTCGCGACGGTCGCGGCGGGCACGACCGCCGCGGCGCTCGAGGTGAAGCCGCTCACCTGACGGGTTCCGCCGGCGTAGGGCGCCGCGTCAGGCTCGCCGCCGGAGCCTGACCGCGCGGTAGGCGATGCCGGCGGCGACGACGACCACGCCGCCCACGACGGACTGCCAGGGCAGCGTCACGGCGAGGACGAGGCATCCGATCGCCCCGACGAGCTGCAGCGCCGCCGGGTAGCGCCGCGCCTCGCCGCGCTGACGCCGCGCCGCGACGTTCGCCACGAAGTAGTACAGCAGCACGCCGAACGACGAGAACCCGATCGCTCCGCGCAGGTCGATCAGTGCCACGAGCACCACCACGACCGCGCCCACGGCGATCTCGGCCCGCAGCGGCACGTGCGTGCGGGGATGCACTCGATCGAGGAACCGGGGCAGATCGGCTTCACGCGACATGGCGAACGTGGTGCGGCTCACACCGGCGATGAGCGCGAGCAGGGCCCCGAGCGACGCGGCCGCGGCGCCCACCCGGACGACCGTGCCGATCCATGTCCATCCCGATCGCACCGCCGCCTCCGCCACCGGCTCTGTCGACGCGGCGACGCCGGCGGGACCCAGCGCGCTCAGCACCGCGACGGCGACCACGGCGTACACCGCGAGCGCGATGAGGAACGCGATCACGATGGCCCGCGGAATCACCCGGCGGGGATCGCGGACCTCTTCGCCCATGGTCGCGATGCGGGCGTAGCCGGCGAACGCGAAGAACAGCAGGCCGGCGGACTGCAGGATGCCGTAGCCGCCGCCCGCCCACAGGGTCTCGGCGGTCAGCCACTCCGGCATCGCGCCCGCCGAGAGCGCCGCCGTGATCCCTGCGGCGAGCGCGCCGAGCGAGACCACGACGATCACCCGGGCGGCGCCCGCCGTGCGCGTCACGCCGAATCCGTTCACGGCCGTGAGCACGACCACCGCCGCGACCGCGACCGGTCGCTCCCACCCGCTCGGAGCGGCGTAGGCGGCGAAGGTCAGCGCCATGGCGGCGCAGCTGGCGATCTTGCCGACCACGAAGCCCCAGCCCGCGATGTACCCCCACCAGGGACCCAGCTCCGCCCGACCGTAGGCATAGGTGCCGCCGGACGTCGGGTGCGCGGCGGCGAGCTGCGCGGACGAGGTCGCGTTGCCGAAGGCGACGACCGCCGCGATCGCCAGGCCGATCAGCAGCCCGGTGCCCGCGGCATCCGCCGCCGGCGCCCACACCGCGAACACGCCGGCGCCGATCATCGAGCCGAGGCCGATGAACACGGCGTCGCCGAGACCGAGGCGGCGCTGGAGTGAGGGGGATGTCACGGGCGAACTTTAGCGCGCGCGGACGAACGGCGGATCCGGGGTTCACGAGACGCCTGCCGACCGCCAGGATGATGCCATGACGCTGCAGATCCACACCGTGCTGGTGCCGTTCGGGCCGGCAACCGCGATCGAGCTGACCGACGCGCAGGTGGCGGAACTCCGCGGCGGCAAGCGGGCCGCGGTCGTGGTCGGCATCGGCGGGCGCTCTGCACGGGTGCGCCTCGCCGTGATGGACGGCCGGAACGTCATCGGGCTCTCGAAGGCGGTGCGCGCCGACCTGCGCGTCGAGATCGGCGACGAAGTGGACGCGACCGTCGCACTCGACACGGAGGAGCGCGACGTCGAGGTTCCGGCGGACCTCGCCACAGCCCTGGACGCCAGCGGTGTGCGCCCCGCATTCGACGCGCTGTCGCTCAGCCGGCGCAAGGAGCTCGCGCGCTCCGTGTCGGAAGCCCAGCGCCCCGAGACCCGCGAGCGCCGCATCGCGGCCGTGCTGGGAGCGCTCGCGGGCGCCTGACCGCCCGAACCCCGCGCGTCACCGGGGTGACGGCATCCGTTCACCCGCGTGTTGTGGCATGTCGGCATGTCCCGCGTGCGTGACCTCTCGCCCGCTGCCGTCGCCGCGGCCTCGGCCGGCGCCGTGCTCGGTGCCGGGCTCATCGTGTTCGGCGGCCGGGCAGTGCTGGCGCGGCAGGCAGCGCTGGCGCGTCGCCGGATCGGCAAGCCGCTGGGGGAGGAGGCGCTGGACGCCGACCGCGTGTGGGCCCGTCGCTTCGGAGGCGAGCCGATCGAGCTCGTCGTGCTCGGAGACTCGATCGCCGCGGGGCTGGGTGCCGAGCGCCGCAAGGACACCCTGGGCGCCCGGCTCGCGAAGGGGCTCGCGCGCAGGACGCAGCGGCCGGTGCGGCTGCGGACGGCGGCGATAGTCGGAGCGGAGTCGTCGGTGCTCGACGACCAGGTCGACGCCCTGCCCGCCGACTACGTGCCGGACGCGGCGGTGATCGTGGTGGGCGGCAACGACATCACCCACCGTGTGCCCGTGACGACCTCGGTCGCCCACCTCGAGAAGGCGATCCTGCGGCTGCGCGCGCGGGGCGCTGTCGTGGTCGTGGGAACGTGCCCCGATCTGGGCGCCCTGCGCCCGGTGCCGCAGCCCCTGCGGGCGCTCGGCTCGCGGCTGTCGCGCCAACTCGCCGAAGCACAGGCCGAGGCTGCATCGCGGTGCGGAGCGCGCCCGGTGTCGCTGCGTCGAGCGGTGGGCCCGTTCTTCGTGACCCAGCCGGACGAGATGTTCAGTCTCGACCGGTTCCATCCGAGCGCGCTGGGGTACCGGCGGACCGCCGAGGCGCTGCTGCCCGCGATACTCAAGGAGCTGACCGCGGCGCGCGCGCTGGTGGAGTGACCTACGGCTGCCGCGCCGACTGACGCTCGCCCGACTCGGCGCCCGACTCGGACAACGGCGCGGGAACCGGCGACGAGACGCTCGTCGTAGCCGCGGTGACGCGCTTCTTCTCGCGCACGTACACCTCGCGCCGCACCCTCGCGACGACGTCGCCCGCGGCATCCGTGATGTCGGTCTCGAACCATTCGAGCACCTTCGCGCCGCCTCGAGCGCGTTCGCGCAGCTCCTCGGCCTTCTTGCGCGGCACCTCGAAGCGCGCCGTGAGCACCCCGCGTCCGGGCTTCAGGAACTCGATCTCGCCGCGCGTGTCCCAGACGACGTAGTCGCGCCCGAGCTGGTGCATGACGAGCATGAAGAAGTACGGGTCGGTCATCGCCGACATCGATCCGCCGAACGCCGTCTTGACGTAGTTGCGGGTGACGACGTTGACGTGCAGTTCGACGGTGGCGCTCGTCCAGTCGTCGGCGAACCTCTTCACGCGGATGCCGCTGCACAGGTTGGGGATCCACAGGCTCATGCCGAGAGCGAGGCGTCGGGGAGTCACACGCATGGTTTTCAGCATGGCCGAGGACGCGTGAGCCGGGAATTCGATTGGGCGATCTCCACAAATGGTTCCGGTACTTGTTCTAGTGCTAGTAGAGTTAGCGTCATGCTGGTTCGCATTGATCCCGAGAGCGAAGCGCCCTTGTTCGCGCAGATCGCCGCATCCGTCCGAGCGGATGCCGCGGCCGGCCGGGTGCGCCCGGGAGACCGGTTGCCGGCAGCCCGTGATATCGCCGCCGCCCTGGGGGTGAACGTGCACACCGTGCTGCACGCCTACCAGGACCTGCGCGATGAAGGTCTCGTCGAACTGCGGCGCGGCCGCGGCGCGGTCGTCACCGGGCAGGCCGCGACCCTCGAGACGCTTCACCACGACATCCAGGACCTCGTCGCGCGGGCGCACGCGGCGGGGCTGCCGCCCGACGCACTCGCCGCCCTCGTGAAGGAGATCGCGACCCATGACAACCGCACACCCGGCTGACCGCCCCGACCCCGTTGTTCGTCGCTTCCTCCTGGTCGCGGTGGGGATGCCCATCGTGCTCGTCGCGATCGGCGTCGCCGTGCAGCTGGTGCTGCTGCCGCAGGTGCCGGCGACGATCGCGACCCACTGGAACGGCGCCGGCGAAGCGGACGGCTTCGCACCCGCCTGGACGCAGCCGCTGGCGACCGCGGCATTCGGCCTCGGCATCCCGGCGCTCATCGCGCTGACGACGCTGCCGGGGCTCCGTCGCGGAGAACGGGGCGTGACATACCGGCTGATGGGCGCAACCGCCGCGGCGACCTCGGCACTGACGACGGTGGCGTTCACGTGGACCTTCGCAGCACAGGCGGCGTCCCTCAACGCGGCGAATCCGCCCTCCATATGGCTGCCCCTCGCTGGCTCGCTCGTGGCAGCTGTCGCCGTCGGTGTGGCCGCTTGGTACGCGCAGCCGCCGCAGGATGCGATGGATGCCGCAGTCCGGCCCGCTGTCCCGCTGGCGCTTGGCACCAGTGAACGCGCTGTGTGGGTGCGCGCCACAGCCATGAGCACGGGCGCTGCCGTGGGGATCTTAGCCGCGGTGCTCGCCGTCGCCGTCGCGGCTGTCGTGGCGTGGACGACGGGTGCGCAGATCGGCCTCGCATGGCTGCTCACCGGCCTCGCGCTGCTGCTCCTGGCCTTCGCTGCCACGACGCTGGCGTTCCACGTCCGCGTCGACGACAGCGGGCTGCACGTCGACTCGGTGCTCGGCATCCCGCGATTCCACGTGCCGCTCGCCGACATCGAGTCGGCCGCGCGCGTCGACGTGAACCCGATGGGCGAGTTCGGCGGCTGGGGGCTGCGGCTGTCGACCGGCCGGCGCTTCGGAGTCGTGCTGCGCTCCGGCGAGGCGATCGAGGTGCTCCGCCGCAGCGGCAAGCGTTTCGTCGTGACCGTCGACGACGCCGACACCGGCGCCGCACTGCTCGAGACCCTGGTCAGCCGGGCGGCCTCGAGGCCTTGACGCCCGGTCGGCGGGCGGATTGGCTGAGGAGATGGCTGAACCCGCACCCGACACCTGGCCGACTCCCGAGAAGTGGTCGCGCGTGGACGCGTACCTGACCGAGCTGCTGGTCGGTCACGATCCGGATCTCGAGCGGGCGGTCGCCGATCAGGAGCGCGCCGGGCTCCCGGCGATCGAGGTCGCGCCCGTCAACGGCAAGCTGCTGCATCTCATGGCACGCATATCGGGCGCCCGCCGGGTGCTCGAGGTGGGGACGCTGGCCGCATACTCGACGATCTGGCTGGCCCGCGGCATCCCGCGCGACGGCCGTGTCGTGACGATCGAGGCGGAGCCGCGCAACGCCGAGCTCGCCCGAGCCAACCTCGAGCGTGCGGGCGTCGGCGACAAGGTCGAGATCCGGCTCGGCCGCGGCGCCGACGTGCTGCCCACCCTCGCCGGCGACGAGCCGTTCGACCTGGTCTTCATCGACGCCGACAAGGAATCCAACACGATCTACCTCGACTGGGCGGCGCGGCTGGGACGGCCGGGCACGGTCGTGATGGTCGACAACACCGTGCGCGGCGGCGAGGTCGCCAATCCCGCGACCGAGAATCCGCAGATCATCGGTGTGCAGCGCGGTCTCGAGATGCTCGGCCGTGACCCCCGCTTCGATGCGACGGCCATCCAGACGCTCGACGCCAAGGGCTATGACGGCATCGCCATCGCGCTGGTCGTCTGACGGACGAAGGTCGTCGTCACAACGCGGTGGCGGGTCACTAGGCTGAGGGGCGGACCGACGACGCTCCAGCGAATCACCCTAAGCAAGGAGAACCCCTGTGGCACAGATCGAGGCTGTAGGCGCCCGCGAGATCCTCGACTCGCGTGGAAACCCGACTGTCGAGGTGGAGGTGCTGCTGGACGATGGCATCGTCCAGCGTGCGGCCGTGCCGTCCGGCGCGTCGACCGGCGCTTTCGAGGCGTATGAGCTGCGCGACGGCGACAAGAGCCGCTACAGCGGCAAGGGCGTCCTGAAGGCCGTCGCGGCCGTCATCGACGAGCTCGGTCCGGCCATCGAGGGTGTCGAGGCGAGCGAGCAGCGCGTCATCGACGAGATCCTCATCGCCACCGACGGCACCGAGAACAAGTCGCGTTGCGGCGCGAACGCCATCCTCGGCGTCTCGCTCGCGGTGGCCAAGGCGGCCGCGGACTCGGCCGACCTGCCCCTCTTCCGCTACCTGGGCGGCCCGAACGCGCACGTCCTGCCCGTCCCACTGTTCAACGTGATCAACGGTGGGCAGCACGCCGACAACGGGATCGACTTCCAGGAGTTCTTCCTCGCCCCCATCGGCGCGGAGACGTACACCGAGGCGCTCCGCTGGGGCACCGAGGTCTACCACGTCCTCAAGGGCGAGCTGAAGGCCGCCGGCTTCGCCACCGGGCTCGGCGACGAGGGCGGCTTCGCGCCCGACCTCCCGAACAACCGCGAGGGCCTCGACTTCCTGATCCAGGCGATCGAGAAGGCAGGCTTCACCCCGGGCACGGACATCGGCGTCGGACTCGACGTCGCCGCGAGCGAGTTCTTCGAGGACGGCGTCTACACCGTCGAGGGCAACCCGTGGTCGGCCGAGAAGCTGACCGATTACTTCGCCGACCTCGTCGCGAACTACCCCGTCGTCACGATCGAGGACGCCCTCGACGAGGATGACTGGGACGCGTGGAAGGTTCTCACCGACAAGATCGGCTCGCAGGTGCAGCTGGTCGGCGACGACCTCTTCGTCACCAACCCCACCCGCCTGCAGAAGGGCATCGACCTCGGGGTCGGCAACGCGCTGCTGGTGAAGGTCAACCAGATCGGCACGCTGTCCGAGACGCTCGACGCCATCGCCCTGGCCACCCAGAACGGCTACCGCTCGATGCTGTCGCACCGCTCGGGCGAGACCGAGGACACCACGATCGCCGACCTGGCAGTCGCCGTCAACGCGGGTCAGATCAAGACCGGCGCGCCCGCTCGCAGCGAGCGCGTCGCGAAATACAATCAGCTTCTGCGCATCGAAGAGGAGCTCGGCGAGGCCGCGGTGTTCGCGGGCCGTGGAGCCTTCCCCCGGTTCAAGGGCTGATGCGCTGACAGCGTGAGAAGTCGCGCCGCAGGGCGAGCGCGTAGGGAAGGGGGAGCCGTGGCCAAGACGACGGCTCCCCCTTCTCGTACTCCGAGAGCGACCTCTTCCGCCGCCGCGGCGCGCCGACGGCCCGTCAGCGGACGGCGCCCCGTCGATGTGCGGGGATGGCTCGGCGGCATCCGTCTCTCGGGCTTCATGGTCATCATGATGGGCCTGGTCGTGCTCGCCGCCTTCGTTCTCGTGCCGACGATCGGCACCTACGTCGACCAGCGTCAGCAGGTGGCCGCCCTCGAGGCGGCGGTGCAGCTCAGCCGCGACGAGGTCGCCGACCTCGAGTCGCAGCGCGAGCGGTGGCAGGACCCCGCCTACATCACGACGCAGGCGCGCGAGCGGCTGTACTACGTCCAGCCCGGCGAGGTCGTCTACCTCGTCGACGACGATCTGCCGCCCGAACTCGAGCCCCAGGAGCAGGAGCCGGTGAGCGACGAGCTCCAGGCCGCCGACGCGGACTGGATGGCGAAGCTGATGTGCTCCGTGACCGAGGCCGGGCTCGCGCAGACGGTGGCGCCGGTGACGGTGGGCGTGCCCGATCCCGAACCCTCGCCCACGCCGACGCCGTGAATGACGGCGACCGGCACGGCCCGCTCGGCCGCCACCCGGTCCAGCACCGTCCCAGGTGCCGCCGGTACCCTGGGCCCGACCAAGGAGCTGCTCTGTGACGACCCCGCCGTACCCCCCTGTCAGCGATGCCGACCTCGCCGTGCTTCGCGAACAGCTCGGTCGCCCGGCGCGCGGAGTCGTCGGGATCGCCGCGCGCTGCGTGTGCGGCAACCCCACCGTGGTGGCCACCTCTCCCCGGCTTCCCGACGGCACGCCGTTCCCCACGTTCTACTACCTCACCCACCCCGCCGCGACCGCCGCGATGTCGGTCCTCGAAGCCGACCACGTGATGCGCGCGCTCTCGGATCTGCTGTCCGACGAAGAGGTCGCCGCCGCCTACCGGCTCGCCCACGAGGCGTACCTCGGCGACCGCTCGGCCTTCGGCGAGGTGGAGGAGATCGCCGGCATCTCGGCGGGCGGCATGCCGACACGCGTCAAGTGCCTGCACGCGCTCGCCGGGCACGCGCTCGCCGCCGGTCCGGGAGTCAATCCGATCGGCGACCGCGCGCTCGCGCTGTCGTCCTGGTCGCCCGAGCGCTGCGTCTGCGCCGAGCCGGGGTCCAGCGGATGATCCGCCGGCTGGTCGCGGTCGTCGCCTCGGCGACCGTCGCTGCGGCTCTCGTCGTCGCGGCCCCGGCGACAGCCGTGGCGGCACCGGCGCCCGCCGGGGAAGACCCGGTGCGCGCCGCCGAGTACTGGCTCGCCGGCTACGGCATCGAGAAGGCGTGGGAGACCACGCGCGGCGCCGGCGTCAAGGTCGCCGTCATCGACACCGGCATCGGCCGTGGGCCCGTGGAACTGGACGGCGCTGTCGCCGGCGGCACGGATGTCTCCGGTGCCGGCTCGTCCGACGGACGAACGCCCCTGGGCACGGTCGACAGCGATCACGGCAGCTGGGTCGCCTCCCTCGCGGCGGGGCGGGGCACGGGGCCGGACACGGGCATGATCGGCGTCGCCCCCGAGGCGCAGCTGCTGTCGGTGTCGGTCGCCTTCGGATCGTCGGCGAAGCGGCCGTTCTCCGACCAGATCGCGGACGCGATCCGCTGGTCGGTCGACAACGGCGCCGACGTCATCAACATGTCGCTCACCACGAACGTGCCGGACTGGCCCGAGAGCTGGGACGATGCGTTCCTCTATGCGTTCGATCACGACGTCGTCATCGTGGTGGCCGCCGGCAACCGGGGAAGTGGCACCACCCGCGTCGGCGCGCCGGCGACCATCCCGGGCGTGCTGACCGTCGGCGGTGTCGACCGCTCCGGAAAAGCGAGCGTCGACGCGTCCACACAGGGCATCACGATCGGCGTGTCGGCGCCGAGCGAAGAGCTCATCGGCGTCTCGGCCGATTCCACCCTCGTCTCGTGGGACGGCACGAGCGGCGCCGCGCCGATCGTCGCCGGGATCGCGGCGCTCGTGCGGGCGGCGCACCCCGAACTCGACGCGGCGAACGTCATCAACCGCATCGTCAAGACCGCCCGACCCGTCGGCGAGGACCCCCAGACCCGGCTGCTGTACGGCTTCGGACTGGTGGATGCCGCAGCCGCCGTCTCGGCGAGCGTACCCAGCGTGACGGCCAACCCGATGGGCAGCCTCGAGGACTGGGTGCGGCTGTATCGCCGGGCGCCCGTCGCGCCGACGCCCGAGGCGCCGGCGCCCGCCGCGGAGGTGCCGCCACTGCCCGAAGCCGATGCGCCCACGCGGGTCACCTCGCCGATGCTGCCCGATCGGGACACCGTGCTCTACGGCACCCTGCCGCTCCTCTTGGCCACAGCGACGGCTATACTGGTGGCGCTCGGCGTCACCGCTGCTGTCCGACGCATCCGATTGGCGTCCCGCGCGCCGAGCCGCTGACACAGGAGGAGTACTCCAAACCGTGACCAACACCGTGCCCAAGATCCTCATCGTCGGTGGCGGATACGCAGGCTTCTACACGGCCTGGAAGCTCGAGAAGCATCTGCGCAGGGGCGAGGCGGACGTGACGATCGTCGATCCGCTTCCCTACATGACCTACCAGCCGTTCCTCCCTGAGGTCGCGGCCGGCTCGATCGAGGCGCGCCACTCCGTCGTGGCTCTGCGCCGCCACCTCAAGCGCACCAACGTCGTCGCCGCCAAGGTGACCGGCATCAACCACGCCGGCAAGGTCGCCACGATCACCCCGATCGCGGGCGAGCCGTACGAGTTCGAGTACGACCAGATCGTGGTCACCGCGGGCGCCGTGTCGCGCACGTTCCCGATCCCGGGGATCGCCGACAACGCGATCGGCCTGAAGACGATCGAAGAGGCCGTCGCGATCCGCGACAAGCTGATGTCGAACTTCGACAAGGCGTCGACGCTTCCCCCGGGTCCGGACCGCGACCGGCTGCTGACCGTCGTGGTGGTCGGCGGCGGGTTCGCCGGCATCGAGGTGTTCGCCGAGCTGCGCTCGCTCGCCTCGTCGCTGGTCAAGAGCTACCCCCAGATCACATTCGACGACACGCACTTCCACCTCATCGAGGCCATGAGCCGCATCATGCCCGAGGTGTCGCTGAAGACGAGCGAGTGGGTGCTCAAGAACCTCGCCCAGCGCGGCGCCTCGGTGCACCTCGACACGCAGGTGACCGGTGCCGTGGGCGGCAACATCGAGCTCTCCACGGGCGAGACGATCCCGAGCGACCTCATCATCTGGACCGCCGGCGTCATGGCGAACCCCACGGTGGTGCGCGGCGGCGACCTTCCCGTCGAGGAGCGTGGTCGCATCCGCACCCGCGCCGACCTGCGGGTGGGCAGCGAGGACGAGATCGTCGAGGGCGCCTGGGCGGCCGGCGACGTGTCCGCCGTGCCCGACCTCACCGGCGGCGGGGTGGGCGGCTACTGCGTCCCCAACGCTCAGCACGCGGTGCGCCAGGCGAAGCTGCTCGCGAAGAACCTCGTGGGCGTGCTGCGCGGCGAGCTGCCGCGCGAGTACTACCACAAGAACCTCGGCGCCGTCGCGGGCCTCGGACTCTGGGTCGGCGTGTTCCAGTCCGGCAAACTCGCGCTCAAGGGCCCCATCGCCTGGCTCGCCCACCGTGGCTACCACGGTCTGGCGATGCCGTCGTGGGAGCGCAAGTGGCGCGTGCTGTGGGGCTGGTGGAACAACTTCTGGCTCGGCCGCGACATGGTGAACCTGTCGACGGTGCAGAGCCCGCGTTACGTCTTCGAAGAGTTCGCGGCGCGTCCGCGTCCGCCGCAGCCCGTCGAGGCCCCGGCGGAGCAGGCGGCCCCGGCTGCCCCGGCCAAGAAGGCTCCCGCGCGCAAGGCGCCGGCGAAGGCCGCTGCGGCCGACGCCGGAAAGGTCGCCGCCAACTGACGTCGCACGGTCTCGCGCTCTCTCGGAGCGCCCCGGCCCGCCGCAGGCTCGTCTGAGAAGATGAGCCTGCGGCGTTCGTGTTCCCGGCGGACCGCGATCCGCCCCCGTAGCCCAATGGCAGAGGCAGGCGACTTAAAATCGCTTCAGTCTGGGTTCGAATCCCAGCGGGGGCACCGGCTGACCCCTCCCGATCGTCGAGAAGACGCGCTAACCTGGGCAAAAGTGCCGAAGGAGCCCCGACATGAGCGGCAACAGCACGGAGGACCGAGGCGCGAGCGGGCGCGAAGCACCCAGGAGCGGATGGTGGTGGAAGCTCACCGCCCTGTTCATGGGCGCGCCGCCGATCGCTGTCTGGGGCGCCGAGGAAGAGGTCGAACAGGAGCGCGCCTCGAAGCCGAAGGACTGAGGCACGCCCGTCGCCTGTCGCGCGCCGACCAGCGGCATCGGAGACGGTCGTGGGAGGCGTCCTCCGCACTCTAGGCTGGTGCGATGCGCACGCACCCGAAGCGAGCCGTATGAGTCTCGATCTGCTGTCCACACCCAGGACGACGAAGCCCTGGGCCCACCCCGCCTCCTACTGGGACGCGATGACCGCTGCCCTCGCCGAGGTCAGCGGCCCCGTCGCCGCCATCAACGCCGAGGCCCTCCGCTACAACGCCCTCGACCTCGTCGTGCGCGCCGGCGGTGTCCCGATCCGCGTCGCGAGCAAGTCCGTGCGCGTGCGCGAAGTCCTCGACGCGGTTCTCGCTCTGCCGGGCTACGGCGGCATCCTCGCCTTCACGCTTCCCGAGGCGCTGTGGCTCGCCGAGACCACGGACGACATCGTGCTGGGCTACCCGACGACCGATCGCGCGGCGATCGCGGCCCTCGCGGCCGACGAGGCCGCCGCAGCGCGGGTCACCCTGATGGTCGACGACCTCGCACAGCTCGACCTCGTCGACGCCATCGCGGCCCCGGGCACGCGTTCCGAGATCCGTGTCGCGATCGACGCCGACGCCTCCTGGCGGGCTCCTGGCCTCGGCCACATCGGGGTGCTGCGCTCGCCCGTGCATGAGGCGGGGGAGGTCGCCGCCCTGGCGCGCGCGATCGCCGCGCGCCCCGGGTTCCGGCTGGTCGGCCTGATGATGTACGAAGCCCAGATCGCCGGTCAGGGCGATGCGACGGGATCTGGTGATGCCGTCATCCGGTGGATGCAGCGTCGCTCGGCGTCCGAGCTTCTCGACCGCCGCGCCGCGATCGTCGCCGCCCTGCACGACATCGCGCCCCTGGAGTTCGTCAACGGGGGTGGGACCGGATCGCTCGAGCTGACGGCATCCGATCAGTCCGTCACCGAGGTGACCGCCGGCAGCGGTCTGCTGGCCGGCCACCTGTTCGACGGCTACCGCGCGTTCGATCCCGCGCCGGCCGCGGCGTTCGCCCTCGAGGTCGTGCGCAAGCCGGCGCCCGACGTCGCCACCGTGCTCGGCGGCGGGTGGATCGCGTCCGGTCCCGCACTCGAGTCGCGTCAGCCGCGCGCCGTGTCGCCCGCGGGGCTGCGCATGGCACCGCGTGAAGGTGCCGGCGAAGTGCAGACTCCGCTGCGTGGCGACGCGGCGCGCGCCCTTCGCGTGGGCGACCGCGTGTGGTTCCGCCATTCCAAGAGCGGCGAGCTCGCCGAGCGCGTCCTCAGCTACCACCTGGTCGACGGGGACGCCCGCGTGGGGGAGCTGCCGACGTACCGCGGCGAGGGGAAGGCGTTCCTGTGACGCGCCCGGGCGGCATATGGCGCAACTGGGCGAGGACGGAGTCGGTACGGCCTCAGCGTGTGGAGTTCCCGCCGACGGTTGCGGCGGTGCAGCGCGCCGTGGTCGCCGCTGCGGCTCAGCACATCCCCATCAAGGCGGTGGGCGCCGGTCACAGCTTCACCGGCATCGCCGTCGCACCCGGCGCGCTGCTCGAGCTGCGAGACCTCAGCGGCCTCGTCTCGGTCGACGTCGACCGTGGCCGCGTGACGCTCCTCGCCGGCACGCGCCTGCACCGCGTGCCCGCGCTCCTGGCGCCTTTCGGTCTCGCGATGGAGAACCTGGGCGACATCGACCGCCAGTCGATCGCCGGGGCGATCTCGACCGGCACACACGGCACCGGCGCCCGCTTCGGCGGCCTCGCGGCCCAGGTGGTGGGTGCGACGCTGGTGACGGCATCCGGCGATCTCCTCACCGTGAACGAGGATGAGAACCCCGAACTGGTGCCCGCCGTGGCACTCGGACTCGGCGCGCTCGGGATCCTGGTGGACGTCACGCTGCAGTGCGTGCCGGCGTACGTGCTGCACGCGATGGAGCAGCCCGAGTCTCTCGACGAGGTGCTGACGGCGCTCGACGAGCGCGTCGCGGCCGCTGACCACTTCGAGTTCTACTGGTTCCCCCACACCGACCGCGCGATGACGAAGACCAACACCCGGCTGCCCGAGAGCGCCCCTCGGCATCCGCTCGCTCCGGTCGGCAAGTGGATAGACGACACCCTCGTCGGCAGCGGCCTGCACCAGATCGCCTGCTCGACCGGTCGCGCGATCCCCGCGCTCGTGCCCACCATCAACCGCGTGTCGGCGAGGATCTGGGGTGACCGGGAGTTCACGGATGCCTCCGCCCGCGTGTTCGCGACCAGTCGGTCCGTGCGGTTCCGTGAGATGGAGTACGCCCTGCCGGCGGCCAACGTCCGCCCTGCCTTCGAGGCGCTCCGCGCTCTGATCGACGATCGCGGATGGCGCATCGGGTTCCCGGTCGAGGTGCGATTCGCGGCGGCCGACGACCGCTGGCTGTCGACCGCCCACGGGCGTGCGTCGGGCTACATCGCGGTTCACCGGTACTGGCGTGAGGATCCCACGGAGTACTTCGAGGAGGTCGAGCAGCTCATGCTCGCGTTCGGGGGGCGTCCGCACTGGGGCAAGATGCACACCCTCGACGCGGCGGCTCTGCGTGAGCGGCATCCGCGCTTCGACGACTTCGTCGCGCTGCGCGACCGCCTCGACCCGGAGCGGCTGTTCCGCAACCCGTATCTCGACCGCGTCCTCGGTGGGTAACGGCTGAGAGTCCCGGGATCGCCATCATGTGCGGTGGGCGTGCGTCGGTAGGATGAGGTCACTACCGAACGGAGCCTCGGCACATGGAATGGCTGATCCCAGTCCTTATCGTGGTGGCGCTCGCCGTCATCGTGGGCATCTATCTCTGGGCGACGTACAACTCGCTCGTCCAGCTGAACGTGCGCGTCGACGAGGCGTGGAGCGACATCACCGTCCAGCTCAAGCGTCGAGCGGACCTGCTGCCGAATCTCATCGAGGTGGTAAAGGGCTACGCCACGCACGAGAAGGCGGTCTTCGAACGCGTGACGCAGGCGCGCGCCGACACGCTGTCTGCCACCGGCCCGGCTGAGGCGGGGGCCGCCGAGGGGCGCATGCAGCAGGCGCTGAAGTCCCTGTTCGCCGTCGCCGAGGCATACCCGCAGCTGCAGGCGAGCCAGAACTTCCTCCAGCTGCAGCAGTCGATCGTCGACACCGAAGACAAGATCCAGGCTTCCCGCCGCTTCTACAACGGCGGTGTGCGCGAGTTGAACACCAAGATCAAGGTCTTCCCGAACAACCTGTTCGCGCGGAACCTCGGCTTCTTCGAGCGCGAGTTCTTCGAGGTCATCGACGGTGCCGCGATCTCGGAGCCGCCGCGCGTGCAGTTTTGACGCGACTCGGATCAATGCGAGCGCCGGCGAGTGTTGACGCGAGTCGGGTCAAGGGTGAGCGAGCGAAGCGAGTCGAAACACCCGCCGCAACCTCTATCGACGTGGATGTCGCATCCCGCCGGTAGCGTCGAGGCGTGACAGTCCGGCTGACGCGTGACGAGGCGCGCCGCATCGCGTTGCGCGGCCAGCTGCTGACGGCCGAGCGTCCCGGGGGCATCGTCGAGACCATCGACGCGCTCACGATCGTGAACATCGAGCCGACCGCGGCGGTGGCGCCCAGTGCCGATCTGATCCTGTGGAGCCGGCTCGGCTGGCCCTACGAGCCTGCCGACCTCGTGCGGCTGGTGGAAGAGGACCGCGCCGTGTTCGAGTGGGGCGGCTTCTATCGCGCCATGACCGATCTTCCGCTCCTGCTGCCCGAGATGCGGCGCCGGCCTGAGTCGGCGCAGGCACGGGACTGGCTTGCGGCGAATGACGTGTTCCGGCGTGAGGTGATGGCGCGCCTCCGTGCCGAGGGGCCCTTGCGTGCGAGTGACATCCCCGATGCCGCTCAGGTGTCGTGGCGTTCGTCGGGGTGGACGAACAACCGCAATTCGCTGCAGCTGCTCGAGATGCTCGTGCTGTGCGGAGACGTGGCCATCTCGTCGAGGGACTCTGCGGGGCGTCTGTTCGACGTCGCCGACCGCGTGTATCCCGCCGACGTGCCGATCCTCGGCGACGAGGAGGCGGCCCGCGAGCGGGCGGAGCGCCGGCTCGCATCGCTCGGCATCGCCCGCGCGAAGGGCGTCGCCCAGTCGCTGGAGCCGATCGACGTCGGCGTGCTCGGCGAGGAGGCCGTCGTCGACGGGACGGAGGGCACCTGGCGGGTGGATGCCGACGCACTCAGCGCGCTCGACGGCTTCACGCCGCGCACCGCGCTGCTGTCACCCTTCGACCGCCTCGTGTTCGACCGTCGCCGACTGGAGGACATCTTCGGGTACGAGTATCTGCTCGAGATGTACAAGCCCGCCGCGAAGCGCCGATGGGGTTATTTCGCGCTGCCGATCCTGCACGGCGATCGCTTCATCGGCAAGCTCGACGCCAAGAGCGACCGCAAGGCCGGGGTGCTCCGGGTGCACGCGGTCCACGAAGACGAGCCGTTCACGGATGAGATCCGCCGGGCGGTGGATGCCGAGATCCAGGATCTCGCCCGCTGGCTCGGGCTCGACGTCGTCGGGTCGCCCGCCGCCTGACGAGCCGGCCGTCAGTTCGCCAGTTGCTCGACGCGGCGATCGGCGCTGCGAGACCGCGCTCCGGCATCCGGCTCATCGGTGCCGGGTTCCTCGGTGCCGGGTTCATCGGTGGCGAGCGCCACAGGCTCTGCGGGTCCGGCATCATGGCGCGAGGCCTCGCGCATCACGCGGGCGAGGTCTTCGACCGCATCGCCCCACCGTGAGATCGAGATCGACTCCAGCCCCTGCCAGTGCGCCGCGAGCCGCAGTTCGTCGGCGAGGCGGGGTGCGGCATCCGCGGGTCGTCCGTGCTCCCACCAGGCCGACTGGACCCGGAGCGTCGACGCCGCGCGGTCGGCCTTGAGATCGACGCGGCCGACGACGTCGTCGTCGATGAGGACGGGCAGCGAGTAATAGCCGAACCGGCGCTGAGCTGCCGGCGTGTAGATCTCGATGCGGTACTCGAAGTCGAAGAGGCGCTCGGCGCGATCGCGGAACCACACCACCGGGTCGAACGGCGTGAGGATCGCCGCGGCGCGGATGCGACGCGGCACCACGGCGTCGGCGTGCAGCCAGGCCTTGGCGGGGCGGCCCGCGCTGGTCCATCCCTCCACGGCCACCGGGTGCAGCTCGCCCGCGTCCGTGAGGTCGTCCAAGGCCGCCGTCACCGCCTTGCGGTCGGCGATGCGCCAGTAGTCGGCGATGTCGGCCGCCGTCGCGACCCCGTATGCGCGGGTGGCGCGCCGCACCAATTCGCGCAGCGCGTCGTCGCGGGGCACCGGGGCGTCGAGCACCTCGCGCGGGATCACCTGCTCGGCGAGGGCGTAGCGTCGCTCGAATCCGCGACGGCCGGCGATCGCCACCTCGCCGAACAGCCACATGTACTCGAGTGCGTGCTTGACGACATCCCAGTCCCACCAGGGTCCGCGGGCGCCCTTCTTCGCGTCATGCTCGATCTGAGCCGGGCGGAGCGGGCCTCGCTCGGCGAGCTCGGCACGCACCCAGTCGACGATCTCGCTATGGGTGTCGAACCAGCCACCGGGCTGCGAGCCGTACTTGGCGCGCATCGCCTGCATGCGGAAGTCGAAGAGTCCCCAGTCGTCAGCGGGGATGAACGCGGCGACGTGCGCCCAGTACTCGACGTACGGCGATCGCCGCGCGAACAGCAGGCGGTCGAGCGCGGCGGTGTCGTAGGCGCCGACGCGCGAGAACAGCGGCATGTAGTGCGAGCGGGCGAAGACATTCACGGAGTCGATCTGCAGCGTCGCCATGCGCGTGAGCGCGCCGTTGAGCTGCCGCGTCCCCGCGGTGGCCGGCCGTGGGCGCGCGAACCCCTGGGCGGCGAGCGCGACGCGGCGCGCTTCCGCGGCGCTGAGGGAGGACTTCACGCGCGCCAGCCTAGCCAGCGGCTCCGACATCCCACCGGGCGCCTTCATGACCGGTGCGGAATGCGACGCGCCTAGACTGGGCGAATGAGCACTGGGCGTACGAGCGGCTCCGACGACAAGCCCCGCAGCTCCCTGTTCGATGCGGTGCGCGACCGCAGCCGGGTGGTCTCGACCGAGACCTCCGCCGCCGTGCCGCGCGGCCTGCGCGTCGCGACCGCGTACTCCTGGCGGGTGATCGTCGTCGCCGCGGCGATCGGCATCGTCGTCTGGCTCGTGATCCAGCTGAAGCTGCTCGTGATCCCGCTGCTCATCGCGATCCTGATCACCGCGCTCCTGTGGCCGACCTTCGCGTGGATGCTGCGCCGGCGCGTTCCCCGCTGGCTCGCCATCGTCATCTCCGTCGTCGGCACCCTGGCCATCGTGACCGGGCTCCTCTGGCTCGTGGTCTGGCAGATCATGCGGCAGTGGGACTCCGTGCGGGCCAGCACCGTCGCCGCCATCGGCCAGTTCCGGCAGTACCTCATCGACGGGCCGCTGGATCTGAGCTCCGAGCAGATCGACGACCTCCTCGATCAGGGCTGGATCTTCATCCAGGAGCAGGCTGAGCTGCTGTGGTCGGGCGCGCTGGCGATCGGCTCCACCATCGGCCACGTCGTCACCGGCGCCGTGCTGGCGTTCTTCATCCTGCTGTGCCTGCTCGCCGACGGTGCCGGCATCTGGCGGTGGACGCTGCGGCTCTTCCCGAAGAAGGCCCGGCCCGCCGCAGACGGCTCCGGACGCGCCGGCTGGGTCACCGTCGTCAACTACGCGCGGACGCAGCTGCTCGTCGCGACGATCGACGCCATCGGCATCGGCCTCGGTGCGGCTCTCCTCGGCGTCCCGCTGGCCATCCCCGTCGCCGTCCTGGTCTTCCTCGGCGCGTTCGTGCCGATCGTCGGCGCCGTGGTGACCGGCACCGTGGCGGTGTTCCTCGCGCTCGTCTACAACGGGCCCTGGATCGCCCTGTGGATGCTCGTCGTCGTGCTGGGCGTGCAGCAGCTCGAGGGCCATGTCCTCCAGCCGCTGCTCATGGGCTCGGCCGTCAAGGTGCACCCACTCGCGGTCGTGCTCGTCGTGGCAGGCGGTGCGATGATCGCCGGCATCCCCGGCGCGCTGTTCGCCGTCCCGCTCGCGGCGTTCGTCAACGTCGTCGCCGTCTATCTCGCAGAACGCGCGTGGGAGACTGGAGCCAAACCCTCCGGCGACCTCATCTGGAGCACCGTTCCGCGGCAGAGGAGAGTCCGCCCGTGACCACCGCCATGTTTTCCGCAGGACCCGCCGGCTCCGCTGCGGCCGCCGACGACGCGGTCTCCTCCGCGTCGTCGGTGCCCACCCTCGCCGATTTCGAGGACGCCAGGGCAACCCTCGAGGGTGTCATCGCCCACACGCCGCTCGACGAGTCCCAGCACCTGTCCGACGTCCTCGGCGTGCCGGTGCATCTCAAGCTCGAGAACCTGCAGCGCACCGGGTCGTTCAAGATCCGCGGCGCGACGTACCGTCTCTCCCGGCTGACGGCCGAGGAGCGCGCGCGCGGAGTCGTCGCCGCCTCTGCCGGCAACCACGCGCAGGGCGTGGCGCTCGCGGCCAAGGCTCTCGGCATCCGCGCCACGATCTTCATGCCGCTGGGCGTGCCGGTGCCCAAACTGCTCGCCACTCGCGGCTACGGCGCCGATGTCGTGCTCGAGGGGGCGACCGTCGAGACGCCGCTGCGGATGGCGGCCGAGTTCGCCGAGCGCACCGGTGCCGTCTTCATCCATCCGTTCGACCACCACGACGTCATCGCCGGCCAGGGCACGCTGGGCCTGGAGCTCATGGACGAGCTGCCCGATCTCGACACGATCGTGCTGGGCATCGGCGGGGGAGGGCTCATCGCGGGCGTGGCGGCGGCCGTGAAGGCCCGCGCGGACGCCGAGGGCCGCACGGTGCGGGTGATCGGCGTGCAGGCGGCGAACTCCGCCGCATATCCGCCGTCGCTCGAGGCGGGGCACCCGCTCGAGGTGCCCACCCTGCCCACGATCGCCGACGGCATCGCCGTGGCACGGCCGGGCGACCTGCCCTTCGAGATCATCCGGGATCTGGTGGACGAGGTGGTGACCGTCACCGAGGACGACATCGCCCGCGCCCTCCTCGTGCTTCTCGAGCGCGCCAAGCAGGTCGTCGAGCCGGCGGGCGCCGTCGGAGTGGCCGCGATCCTCGCCGGCAAGGTCGTCGCCGACGGCCCGACCGTGACCGTGCTGTCCGGCGGCAACATCGACCCGCTGCTGCTGCAGCGCGTCGTCGCGCACGGGCTGTCGGCATCCGGTCGGTACATGACCCTGCGCATCCCGCTGCCGGATCGCCCCGGTCAGCTGGCGCAGGTGTCGGAGCTGCTGGCGATCGCCGGGGCGAACGTCATCGAGGTGCTGCACACCCGCCACGGCCAAGGGCTGCAGATCAGCGAGGTGATCCTGCAGCTGAGCGTCGAGACGCGCGGTGAGGAGCACCGCGCGCACGTCATCTCGGTGCTCGAAGGCGCCGGCTACGCGCCGACCGTCGTTCCCGACTGACGCGCCGCGCGCGCCCGTCGGGATGCGAGGTCACTGGCCGTTGTAGGTCTCGACCTTGACGATCTCGACGGAGATCTCGCGCCCGTTCGGAGCGGTGTACGAGGTCTTCTCGCCCTCCTTGCGGCCGAGGATCGCGGTGCCCAGCGGCGAGGCCTCGCTGTAGACGTCGAGCTCGGAGCCGACGGCGATCTCGCGGTTGCCGAGGAGGAAGACCTCTTCGCCGCCGGCGATGACCGCCGTGATGACGGTGCCGGGCTCGACCACACCGGTGCTCTGCGGAGCCTCGCTCACCGTGGCGGTCTTCAGCAGATGCTGGAGCGTCCGGATGCGGGCCTCCTGCTTGCCCTGCTCGTCCTTGGCGGCGTGGTAGCCGCCGTTCTCCTTGAGGTCGCCTTCTTCGCGTGCGGCCTCGATGCGCTTGGCGATCTCCTCGCGGCCGGTCGTCGACAGGTGCTCGAGCTCGGCGGCCAGGCGGTCGTACGCGTCCTGGGTGAGGAAGGTCACGGGGGCGTCGGTGGACACGGCTGACTCCTTCGTTGGGCCCGGCAAGCGTGCGGCACGGGCATAAACCGAACGCCCCGGCTCACGGCCAGGGCGCGATTCGACTGATGTCCCGACAGACTACGTCACTGCGCGGACGGAGACAAAACCCAGCACGAGTTGACGAATCCCGTCGTCGCGAGTGCGGTCGTGGGGATCACCTCGCGGAACGCCCGGGCGTGCAGGTCGGATGCCGGAAGCTCGACGACCCGCCAGCCGACCACGCCGTGCTCCTCGTCCTGGGCCTCGATCGCGCAGGCCACGGCCGAACCCGGGGGAGAGGTGATCTGGAATCCGAGTGACACCGAATGCTCGTCGGCCACCTCGAACGAGGTGGTGTCGGCGTCGACGGCGTCCAGCGCGTTCTGCACGGTGAACCAGCCGAACAGGGCGACGACGCCCACGGCGACCAGGATCGCGCCGCCGATGGCCCAGCGACGGGCAGGCGAACGACGACGGCCGTAGCGCTCGTCGAGCATGTCCTGCGTGGTCACGCCGCTCCCTGACGTCTCGGGGACCCGGATCGGAAGTGGACCCCGGATCGGAAGATTAGGCTGGACCTCCAGGCTATGCGCTCGCGCGCACCCCCGACGACACCGCCCTCCCCGGGCAGAGCGAGGACCCCATGCAGCACGCGATCGCCGTGATCCTCAGCGCCGCGACGACGTCGACGCCCACGCCGACGCCGTCCGAGGTCGACCCCGACATCGTGACCCCCGGCGTGGTGGGCTTCCTCGTCACCGCGTTCGTCGCGATCGCCGTGATCCTGCTGGTGTGGGACATGATGCGGCGCATCCGCCGCGGTCGCGTGCGCGCGGACATCCAGGAGGAGCTGGATGCCGAGGAGCAGGCGGCACGGGCCACCGAGGCGACCGAGGCGGACGACCAGAGCATCGATGCGGGAAGCGCCGATGAGCAGGGCACGGATGACGACGACCCGCGCCGCGGCGGCGACCCGAGAGCCTGACCCCCGACCGCTGGCGGCACGGGGTGCCGCGGACCGCGGCATCCGTATCCGTCCTCAGCCGGGCAGCCCCAGCGACGGTGACAGCGGGTTGAGCGCGATCAGCAGGCACGCCGTCCAGTGGCACAGGAAAGCCAGCACCGTGCAGACGTGGAAGATCTCGTGGAAGCCGAAGTGCCCGGGCCACGGGTTGGGCCGCTTGAGCGCATAGACGACGGCGCCGCCGGTGTAGAGCAGCCCGCCGACGGCGACGAGGATCATCATCGCGGCATTGGCCCGGAAGAGGTCGACGAGGTACATGACCGCGGCCCAGCCCAGCGCCAGATAGAGGGCGACGTACAGCCAGCGCGGCGCATGGAGCCAGAAGACGCGGAACAGGATGCCGACCAGCGCTCCGCTCCACACCAGCACCAGCAGGAGCGCGCCTTGCTGCGGCGGGAGCGCGAGCGTCGCGATCGGGGTGTACGTGCCGGCGATCAACAGCAGGATGTTCGCGTGGTCGATGCGCTTGAGGATCGTCTTGGTCCGCGGGTTCCAGTCGAACCGGTGGTACAGCGCGGAGTTTCCGAACAGCAGCAGCGACGTCGCCATGAACACGGCGCACGCCCACTTCGCCGGTGCGCCCTCCGCGACCACGATCAGCACGATGCCGGCGGCGATGGCCACCGGGAACGTGGCGGCATGGATCCAGCCGCGCCACGAGGGCTTGATCTCGGGTGTCGCGGCATCGACGGCCGCAGCGTCCATCAACGGCAGCACGGGGACCTCGGGGGCCCGGGAAACACTGCGACGGCGGCTCATCGTCTCAGCGTAGACGGCGGCGCATGCCGGCGGCGGAACATGCGCTGTCGCACGGTCCCCACGCTCCCCGGGCGCGTGGGCCCAGCCGGAGCCCGCGCTCGCGCTACGGTCCCCGGCGCACCCGGGGTAGCGTAGGCGTGTGGCGCGCGGCGAGACGAACGAGGGCAGGGGACCCCTCTACCGCCTCTACATCAACCGCCTGCGCCGGCGGCTCGATCCCGCTGCGGTGCCGCGGCATCTGGCGATGATGATCGACGGCAATCGCCGCTGGGCCAAGCAGCTCGGGTACGACTCCGCCGCGCACGGCCACCGCGCCGGTGCCGCCAAGATGAAGGAGTTCCTGCGCTGGTGCGACGACGTGGGCATCCGCGTCGTGTCGCTGTACCTCCTGTCGAACGACAACCTGCGCAAGCGCGACTCACGCGAGCTGTCGGATCTGATCGAGATCATCGCCGAGCTCGCCGACGAGCTGTCGCACGAGCGGGACTGGCGTGTGAAGCACGTGGGCCGCGCCGACGCGCTGCCCGGCGACCTCGCGCGCGTGCTCGCCGAGGTCGAGGTCCGCACCAAGGGCAACGCCGGGATGCACGTCAACCTCGCCGTCGGCTACGGCGGACGCGGTGAGATCGTCGACGCCGTGCGCAGCATCATCGCGCAGCACGACGAGCAGGGCGGATCGCTCGAGGAGCTCGCGGCGAGCCTCACCCCCGAGCAGATCGGTGAGCACCTCTACACCGGCGGGCAGCCCGACCCCGACCTCGTGATCCGCACCTCGGGCGAGCAGCGCCTGAGCGACTTCCTGCTGTGGCAGTCGGCTCACTCCGAGTTCTATTTCGTCGAGGCGCTGGGTCCGGATCTTCGAGAGGTGGACTTCCTGCGCGCGATCCGCGACTTCACCTCGCGAGAGCGCCGCTTCGGCGGCTGAGACCGCTGTCGCACCGGCGCTCGCCGCTCTGACAGACTGATGCCCGTGACCGATCTGGATTCGTATCTGGCGTCGTTCGATGGGGAACCGGGGTATCTGGACTGGGCGGCGTTCGGCCCGCTCTCCCCTGCCGTCCGCAGCGAGGCGCAGGGAGACACCGAGCTGCTCGGCTCGGGGCGCCGCACGAGCATCGAGCTGGTGGCCGCCCACGTGCGCGAGGCCCGCGAGCTGGTCGCCGAGCTGATCGGCACGGATGCCGAGCAGGTGGCGCTGCAGCCGTCCACCACGTACGGACTGATGCACGCCGTCTACGGACTCGCGGGCGGCCTCATGCTCGGCCGTGGCGAGTTTCCCAGCCTCACCGTGGCGGCGACCCGCGCCTCGGAGGCGTTCGGATCGCTCCAGCTGCAGTGGGTGGAGCCGGCCGACGGATTCATGACGCCGGACGCGGTGCGATCGGCTCTCTCGGACGACACCCGGGCCGTGGCGGTGAGCCTCGTCGACTTCCGCACGGGCTACCGCACCGATCTGTCGGCACTGCGCGAGGTCATCGGCGATCGCCTGCTCATCGTCGACGCCATCCAGGGCTTCGGCATGGTCGAGGCGGACTATCTGGCGGCCGACGTCGTCTGCGGCCACGGGTACAAATGGCTCCGCGCCGGACGCGGGACCGGCTTCTCGTGGTTCGGCGAGCGCGCGCTCGAGCGCATCGCGCCCGTGCTCTCGGGATTCCGCGGTGTCGACGGCGACCTGCCGGTCGACGCCGTGCCGGCGCCGTCCCCGTCGGCCCAGGCATTCTCGGTCTCCGGGCCCGACACGCTCGCGGCCGCGCGCCTGGCGACGGCCTTGCGCGAGGTCGCCGATGTCGGCGTCGCGCAGATCGAGTCCGTGCTCTCGGCGCGCGCGACCGACGTCATGTTCTTCGCCGACCGCTACGAGGTGCCGGTGGTGACGCCTCGCGAGCCCGAGCGCCGTGCGGGGATCGTCACGCTCGAGCCCGCCCCGCAGGACGCCGCGCCCCTCGCCGCGTCGCTCGCGAACCACGGCCTCACCGTGTCCACACGGGCGGGGCGCATCCGCGTCGCGCCGCATGTCGGCACGGGCGCCGACACCCTGCGGCTGTTCGGAGACGCGCTCGCGGCGTTCTCTTCCGCACGGGTCTGGTGACTCTCGCCGGCTGACGTCGCCTCGCCGCGCGCGGGCCGTCGGCGAGGCGATGAGTCTCAGCATCCGTTCATCGAATCGACACATGTTTCCTGCGTGTCGGGCGCGCCCAATGTCGGCGCGCGGACGTAGCGTGAGCGCATCGGGCAAAGAGCCCGGTCGAGTCGGCCTCACGGATCGCGACTTCACGATCTTCGACTCGCTACCCTGGTCGACTCGTGACTGCCGGGTGAACACCCGGGGCGGGAGTGGGTTGTGACCACACGAGCACCACACGAGCAGCGCAGTCAGCATCTCGAGGAGGTCGCGGACTCCGATCAGGATCTGCGCACCTATGTCCTCGACACATCGGTGCTGCTCAGCGATCCACGGGCGTTCTTCCGTTTCGCCGAGCACAGCGTCGTGATCCCCGTCGTGGTGATCACGGAACTCGAAGGCAAGCGGCACGATCCCGAGATCGGCTACTTCGCCCGGCAGGCCCTGCGCCACCTCGACGAGCTTCGCGTCGAGCACGGCCGGCTCGACTTCCCGGTGCCGGTCGGCGAGGGCGGGACGCTGCGCGTCGAGCTCAACAACACCGACCCCACGGTGCTGCCGTCGGGCATGCGACTCGGCGACAACGACAGCCGCATCCTCGCCATCGCGATGAACATCGCCAAGGACGGGCAGGAGGTCATCGTCGTCTCGAAGGACCTGCCCATGCGTGTCAAGGCAGCGTCCCTCGGCATCAGCGCGGAGGAGTACCTCGCGGAGCAGGCCGTCGATTCCGGCTGGACCGGCATCTCCGAGATCGACGTGTCGGGCGACGACATCAGCGATCTCTACGAGAGTGAGGTCGCCGTCAGCGAGGACGTCCGTGGGCTGCCCGTGAACACGGGGCTGATCGTCCACTCCGAGCGGGGATCGGCTCTCGGGCGCGTGATCGGCGACGGCGAGTTCCGTCTCGTCCGCGGCGACCGGGACGTGTTCGGGCTGCACGGACGCTCTGCCGAACAGCGCATCGCCATCGACCTGCTCCTCGACCCGGAGGTGGGCATCATCTCGCTGGGCGGACGCGCCGGCACCGGCAAGTCCGCGCTGGCGCTGTGCGCGGCGCTGGAGGCGGTGCTGGAACGGCAGCAGCAGCGCAAGATCATCGTGTTCCGGCCGCTGTTCGCGGTCGGCGGGCAGGAGCTCGGATACCTGCCCGGGGACCAGCAGGAGAAGATGAACCCCTGGGGACAGGCCGTGTTCGACACGCTCGGCTCGGTCGTGTCGAGCAACGTGCTCGACGAGGTGATCGAACGGGGCCTTCTGGAAGTGCTCCCGCTGACGCACATCCGCGGCCGCTCGCTGCACGACGCGTTCGTGATCGTGGACGAGGCGCAGTCGCTCGAGCGCAACGTGCTGCTGACGGTGCTGAGCCGGATCGGCCAGGGCTCGCGCGTCGTGCTCACCCATGATGTCGGCCAGCGCGACAACCTGCGCGTCGGCCGCCACGACGGTGTCGCGTCGGTGATCGAGACCTTGAAGGGGCACTCGCTGTTCGGGCACGTCACGCTCGTGCGTTCGGAGCGCTCCGCCATCGCCGCACTCGTGACCGACCTCCTCGAAGCCGGAGAACTCGCCTGAGAGACCGGCGGATGCGCTGACGGCGCGGTGGGTCGGGATGCCGCATCCCCGCCCGCCGCGCCGGCTCAGCATGAGAAGAGTCTCATCGCCCGTGGCCTTCGCGACGGGATCGGTCTGCCACCATGGATGGAGGAAATCGTTCCGCGCACAGGGGAGGCAGACGAGACGTGGAAGCACGCACGGGGCTCGTGATCGGCGGCGCGACCGCCGTCGCAGCGAGCATCGCCGTCGTCACCGCGGTCGCCCTGGCGAACACCATGGCTTTGACGGACTCGCCTGGCACGAGCCTCGCGTCCGAGAGCGTGGTCGTGCCCTCCACAACATCCCCGTCCGCGTCTCCTCTGGCGACGCCCACAGCCACACTCGAAGTGGTCCCTCCGGCGGACGCAGAAGTCGTCGAAGCCCCCGCTCCGCTCGTAGTGGATCCGCCGTTCGCATCCGAC
The DNA here is from genome assembly GCF_010634885.1 of Microbacterium sp. B35-04. Lineage (NCBI taxonomy): Bacteria > Bacillati > Actinomycetota > Actinomycetes > Micrococcales > Microbacteriaceae > Microbacterium > Microbacterium sp. B35-04. The sequence goes on from NZ_MWLP01000039.1 coordinate 26,841, forward strand.
GCGCCGAGGACGCGGGCGCCGGCGACGCCGCCCGTCCCCGCGACCGCGCCGGAGGTGTCCGGGCCCGTCACGGCAGCCGACATCAAGTCCGTGATCGCGGCAGCGCAGGCGTCGGGCTCGTGGGACGAGCTCCGCGCCTGGACCCAGGCACATGGCTGGACCACCGGGCGGATCGATGCACTGGTGTCACGACTCGAGCGGGAGCGGGCCGAGAAGTCGTCCGATCTGTCGCAGAACGCTGAACCCGCAGAGGCTCCCGCCCCTAGCGAGCCCGAGACCCAGCGTCGTCAGGTCCAGGCCGAAGCGGAGTACGACAGCCAGACCGCTCCCGACCCGGTATCGGTCGGCAAAGAACGTCCCGCGCATGCGGGCTCGAACGTCGGGAACGGCAACGGCGCCGATCACGACGCGAAGAAAGACCAGTCGCGCAATTCCCCAGACAAGCGCGACTGACAACGGTCGGATTCCCCAGTCCGGCCTTTCACAGCCCCCGGTGTCCCCCAGCACCGGGGGCTTCTTCGCGCCGGTCGCCGGGTCGGGCGAGCGCCGTCGCGGGGCCTTCCTCACTCCCAGCGGTAGCCGGCGCCGCGGACCGTGACGATGTGGTCCGAGCCGAGCTTGCCGCGCAGGTAGCGCACGTACACGTCGACCACGTTGGACCCGGGATCGAAGTCCAGCCCCCAGACGCGGCTCAGCAGCTGCTCTCGGCTCAGGACCCGCCCGGGGTTGCGCAGGAACTGCTCGGCCAGCGAGAACTCACGGGCCGACAGATCGATCTCCCGCCCGGTGACGGTGGCCCGGCGCGCCAGGATGTCGAGCACGACGTCGCCGTGAGAGATCGACACTCCGGGCTGCGGCACGCTCTCACGCAGCCGCGAGCGTACGCGTGCCAGAAGCTCTTCGAACGTGAAGGGCTTCGGCACGTAGTCGTTGGCCCCGGCATCCAATCCGGTGACGGTGTCGCGGGTGCTGGAACGCGCCGTGAGCATGATGACGGGGATCGCGGAACCGCGGGCGCGCAGCTCGCGCAGCAGCTCGAATCCGTCCATCGTCGGCAGGCCCACATCCAGCAGCACCAGGTCGGCGTCGCCGCGCAGTGCCGCCTCGAGTCCTTCTGGACCGTCCTCGACCACCAGGGTCTCGTACCCCGCGGCTTCGAGCCCCCGGCTGACGAAGGCGGCGATTCGCGGCTCGTCCTCGACGATCAGGATCCTGGTCATCCGGCGGCCTCCCGTTGCAATACGACGTCTCCGGCGCGCACCGGCACCGGCAGCTCGGCCTCCGTCGGAGGCAGATGGATGGTGAAAGTGGCCCCGCCGCCGGGGGTGTCGGTGACCGTGCAATGACCGCCGTGGCCCTTGGCGATCGCTTCGACGATGGCGAGGCCCAGTCCCGAGCCTCCCACAGAGCGCTTGACGTGAGCACGGTCGAAGCGGCGGAAGATCCGGGTGCGCTCCTCGGGCGGGATGCCCGGCCCATGATCGCGCACCCACAGGCGGGCGCCCTCGAAGTCGTGCGCGCTGCCGATCTCGATCGGGCTGCCGGCGGGCGTGTACTTGGCGGCGTTGTCGGCGAGCTGGAGCCAGGCCTGCAGCAGTCGGTCCTGGTCACCGCTGGTGTCACCGTCGGCCATCGCCTCGATCGTCCAGGTGTGACCCGGGATCACAGCGACGAGCTCGCCGACACGCGCGGTCAGAGACGCGAGGTCGACCGCTGCGACGGTGCTGGAATCCGCTTCGGCGGTCGCGAGCAGATCGATGTCCTCGACGAGCCGGGTAAGCCGGTCGAGCTCGGCGATGCCGATGTCGCGCGCAGAGGCCACATCGGCGGCGTCCTGCGGGTTCATCAGTTCGAGGTGGCCACGCACGATGGTGATGGGGGTCTTCAGCTCGTGGCGCACGTCGTCGAGCAGCTGTCGCTGACCGTCGACGGAGTCCTCCAGCCGGTCGAGCATCGAGTTCACCGTGCGCGAGAGGTCTGAGATGTCGTCGTTGCCGTGCGGCTCCAAGCGCCGCGAGAGGTCGCTGATGGAGATCGCGTCGGCCGTCTCACGGAGATGGCGGATCGGCGACAGCAGCCGCCCCGTGACGAACCAGCCGACGATGCCGATCGCGAACAGAACCGCCACCGCGGCGATCACGTACGTCGTCATCGCGAACGTCACCGGCTGCAGCTCTGCGCCGAGGTCGACGGCGCGCACATAGAGTCCCTGCCCTGGGTCGCCCTCCATGCTCACCGGGATCGCGATGTAGCGCAGCGAACCCTGGTCGGTCACGGCGGTTCCTCTCTTGGTGCCGCCGTCCGCGGTCTCGTCGACGACGCGGTCGATGAGCTGCTGGTTCTTCGAGATGTCGAAGCCGGACAGCGTGGCCGGAACCCAGCGCGGCACGCCGTCGACCAGCGCCAGCGAGGCCTCGTTGCGGGCAGGGACCAGTCGCGCGACGACCGCATTGAGGTACCCGTCGATGGAACTGAAGTCGTCCTTGTCGAGTTTCTCCTCGGTCGCTGCAGGAGCGCCCTGGGCGCCCTCGGCGGCATCAGCGGAGACCGCCTGCAGCGAGTCGACCTGGGCTTCGAGCCGTTCATTGATGCCCGACAGTGCCTGCTCGCGCTGCACCAGGAACGTCACGCTGCCCACGATCGCCAGACCGACGCACGCGACGGCGAGGATCGCGGCAAGGATCCTGACGCGTGCGGGGACCGGGCGGGGCGTTCGGGCCATGTCCTGATTATCCCGCCGACGCAGGGGCAGCGGCATGGGGCGGGCGAATCAGCCCGCGTGCGTCATCGAGAGCAGGTCGAGTTTGTCGTCCAGCTGCTGGAGGGTGAGCTCGCCGCGCTCCACGTAGCCGAGGTCGATCACGGCTTCGCGCACCGTGATGCCCTTCGCCACCGAATGCTTGGCGATCTTGGCCGCCGCCTCGTAGCCGATGAGCTTGTTGAGGGGCGTGACGATCGACGGCGACATCCCCGCGTAGGCCGCCGCACGCTCGACGTTCGCCTCGAGACCGTCGATGGTCTTGTCGGCGAGCACGCGCGAGGTGTTGGCGAGGAGCTCGATGGACTCGAGTACCGCGCTGCCCATGATGGGGATCGCGACGTTGAGCTCGAAGGCACCGGATGCTCCCGCCCACGCGACGGTCGCGTCGTTGCCGATGACCCGGGCGCACACCATCAGCGTCGCTTCGGGGATCACGGGGTTGACCTTGCCGGGCATGATCGACGAACCCGGCTGCAGGTCGGGGATGTGCAGCTCGCCGAGGCCGGTGTTCGGGCCCGAGCCCATCCAGCGGAGATCGTTGTTGATCTTCGTGAGCGAGACGGCGACGGTGCGCAGGGCGCCGGATGCCTCGACCAGGGCGTCGCGGTTGGCCTGGGCCTCGAAGTGGTCCTTGGCTTCGGTGATCGGCAGTTCGGTGTCGGTCACGATCAGTTCGATCACCCGCTGCGGGAAGCCGAGCGGCGTGTTGATGCCGGTTCCCACCGCCGTGCCGCCGAGCGGCACCTCCGCGACGCGGGGGAGGACCGACTGCACGCGCTCGATGCCGAGGCGGATCTGACGGGCGTAGCCGCCGAACTCCTGGCCGAGGGTGACGGGCGTCGCATCCATGAGGTGGGTGCGGCCCGACTTGACGACGGTCTTCCACAGGTCGGCCTTCGCCTCGAGGGCGACCGCGAGGTGGTCGAGCGCGGGGATCAGATCATCGATGATCTCCTGCGTCACCGCGATGTGCACCGACGTGGGGAAGACGTCGTTGGACGACTGCGACGCGTTGACGTGGTCGTTCGGGTGCACGGTGGAGCCGAGCGCCTGCGTCGCGAGAGTCGCCAGCACCTCGTTCATGTTCATGTTCGACGATGTGCCGCTGCCGGTCTGGTAGACGTCGATGGGGAACTGGTCGGCGAACTCGCCCGAGATGATGCGGTCGGCCGCGCCGGCGATGGCATCGGCGATCGCGCCGTCGAGCGTGCCGAGCTCCTTGTTCGCGAGCGCCGCGGCCTTCTTGATGCGTGCGAGCGCCACGATCTGGGCGGGCTCGAGCCGGTCGCCCGAGATCGGGAAGTTCTCGACGGCGCGCTGCGTCTGGGCGGCGTAGAGCGCGTCCTTGGGCACACGCACCTCGCCCATGGTGTCGTGCTCGATGCGGTACTCGATGTCGGTCACGTCGTTGTTCCTCACGTGTCGGTACGGGGTTGGGGGGAAGTCGGGATCAGGCCAGGTCGGGGACGCCGACCATCACGTCGGGGACCGCGGTGCCCTCGGCGAGGCGGTAGTTGGCGCCGACGATCGCGAGGCGGCCCTCGGCGACGGCGGTGCTGATGAGCTCGGACGCGTTCAGCAGCTCGCCCACCGTGTCGCGGAGGTGCTCGCGGCCGACTTCGTCGGCGTCGATCGCAGCCGGATACACGCCGTCCACGGCGGACCCGCGCTGGACGCGGCGCACCGCGGGCACGATCGGGGAGATCAGACGCCAGATGTGCGGCGGCAGCGGGTCGGCCTCCGGGTCGGTGATGTCGATCGCCGCACGCACCGCACCGCACGCGTCGTGGCCGAGCACCACGATGAGCGGCACTCCCAGCACCGCCACGGCGTACTCGAGACTGCCGACGACCGAGTCCGAGATGACCTGACCGGCGTTGCGCACGACGAACAGGTCGCCGAGGCCCTTGTCGAAGATGATCTCGGCCGCCAGTCGCGAGTCGGAACAGCCGAACAGGGCCGCGCGGGGGCGCTGCCCCTCGGCGAGCTCATGACGGGTGTCGACGTCCTGGCGGGGGTGTCGCGGGCTGCCGGCGACGAAGCGGGCGTTTCCACGCTGCATCTCCTGCCAGGCCTTGGCAGGTGCGGACTGGTCGGTCACTCGGCCTCCTCGCGCAGCGCGGTGATCTGATCGGTGACGGAGCGTGCCGTCTCTTCCAGCGCCATCTCGCCGGCGGCGCCGTAGATCAGCACAGTATCGGTGCCGGCGTCGGTGGCCAGCGCGACCGTGATGTTGCCGGTGCGATCGGGATCGAGGTCGTAGCGATCCCACGTGACGCCGTCGATGGTCACGGTGTCCTGAGGGGCGGAGCCCGAGAGCACACGCGCGGCCCACGCCTCGTCGGCGTCGAAGCCCTGTGCCACGCGCAGGAAGCCCCGCTCGTCTTCCGCGGCCGGGGCGTAGACGACGGTGAAGGCGCGCACCGAGCCGTTGCCTTCGATGCCGGCGTTGTTCACCACCCACCCGTCCGACATCTCGGGCGTGATGACGGTGCGCTCCTCGGAGGCCGCGATGCTCTCGGCGACGGCGGCGACGTCGATCGGCTCGCGCGCGGGAGGGGTGCCGCGCGGGACCGCGAAGATGACGACCACGACGACAGCGAGGGTGGCCAGCAGCGCCGCGACGAGGTTGCGCACATTCTGGCTCGAGCGGTAGACCCGCGACGACTCCGCCTTGCGGTCGGCGGTCTCTTCGGGTGTCTCGGGCCGGCCGAGCTCGGCGACGATGCGGGGTCCGCGTGTCATCGGGCTGCCTCGCCGTCGCCACGTTCGACCGTCGCCCGCGCGGCCTCGAGCCGGCGCTTGGCGCCCAGCAGCCACTCCTCGCAGCGTGCGGCGAGGGCTTCTCCGCGCTCCCACAGGGCCAGGGAGTGCTCGAGGGTCGGCGCACCCTGCTCGAGCTCGGCGACGACCCGTACGAGCTCATCACGCGCCTGCTCGAACGAGAGGGTCGCGACGTCCTCGAGGGCGCCGCTCGTCTCAGTCATGGCCTCCATCTTAGTTCGCGGCCGAGGGGGCCCCGCGCCCTGCCGGGTCGGGCCGCGCGCCATCTTCCACCGCAGACTCGGCGGCCGCGGACGGCTGCTCGGCGAGCTCGCCGTCGGAGTGCGCGGCGAACGATCCGCGGCCCACGGTGACGACGACCGGAGTGGATGCCGGAGCCTGCGCCGCGTCGCGCACGATGACGCCGTCGGTCAGGTGCGCGATGGCGTAGCCCCGGGCGAGGGTCGACGCCGGCGAGAGGGCGCGCAGTGTCGCGCGCAGCTCGGCGGTGCGGCGCTCGTGCAGCTGGAGCGAGCGGTCCACCCGGTCCCGCCCCCGCGCCGCGAGCAGCTCCACCTCGTGCGCTCGACTGGTGAGCAGCGTCTCGGGTGCGCGCAGCACCGGTCGCGACCTGAGCTGCTCGAGCTGCGCGATGTCGTGCGAGATCCGCTGGGTCAGGCGCATGTTCATCCGGGCGCGCAGCTGGCCGACGATCGCGCGCTGCTCCGCGACATCCGGCACGACGCGTTTGGCGGCATCCGTCGGCGTCGAGGCCCGGAGGTCGGCGACGTCGTCGAGCAGCGGATGGTCGTTCTCGTGGCCGATGGCGCTGACGACGGGGGTGGATGCCGCGGCCACCGCCCGCAGCAGGCGCTCGTCGCTGAAGCCGAGCAGGGTCTGCGGGTCGCCGCCGCCGCGGGCGATGATGATGACGTCGACGTCGGGTGCGGCATCCAGCGCCTTCAGCGCCGCGATCGTCTCGGGCACACAGCGGTCGCCCTGGACGGCGGCGTACTTGGTCTGGAACCGCACCTGGGGCCAGCGCAGCTCGGCGTTGCGGTGCACGTCCTTCTCGGCATCCGAGTTCTCGCCGGTGATGAGGCCGATCAGGCGCGGAAGGAACGGCAGGGCCATCTTGCGCGACGGGTCGAACAGCCCCTCGGACCGCAGCTGCACGCGCAGCCGCTCGAGGCGCTCGAGCTGGTCGCCGAGCCCGACATGGCGCATGGCCGAGACGCCGAAGCCGAAGTCGCCGTTCTTGACGAAGTAGTCCGCCTTCACGCAGGCGATCACGTGGTCGCCGACCTTGAGGTCGCCGGGCAGCCGGTCGCGGGTGGACGACCATATGCGGAACGAGATCGTGGCGTCGCCGGCGAGGTCCTTGAGGCGCCCGAAGACGTTGCCGCCGCGCAGGTTGAACGCCGTGATCTCGCCCTCGACCCACACCGACCCCCACGTCTGCACGAAGCCGCGGATCGTGTCGTTGAGGCGGGCGACAGAGGTCGGGGCCTGCGCGGTGGAGTCCCGCGGTCGCACGGAGTCTGCGGGCGGGGGTTCGCCGGGGACGGCGACGGGCTGGAAGGTCGTCATGCGGTCCTTTCGTGCCCCGGAGGGCGGGCGGCTGTCGCCCGGGGCACCGCTTGGCGCCGCGGGTGGTCTCGCGGAGGCCCCGCTCAGGAGCCCGCCCGTAGAATCGTGGGGTGAGCATCAGCACCGCGGGGCAGACCCGAGCGAGTCAGGCCCCTGTGAGCATGCCCATCCCGCGCATCCCGCGGCGGCGCGAACCGCTCCAGGATATCGCCGGCACCGGACAGAAGCGGGTGCTCCTGGCATCCCCGCGTGGATACTGCGCGGGCGTGGACCGTGCCGTGATCGCCGTCGAGAAGGCCCTCGAGCGCTTCGGTGCGCCGGTGTACGTGCGCAAGCAGATCGTGCACAACATCCACGTCGTCACCGAGCTCGAGGCCGCCGGTGCGATCTTCGTAGAGGAGGTCGACGAGGTCCCCGAGGGCGCCCACGTCGTCTTCAGCGCGCACGGCGTGTCGCCGGCGGTCGTGAATGCGGCATCCGATCGGGGCCTGCGCGCCATCGACGCGACGTGCCCGCTCGTCACCAAGGTGCACCGCGAAGCCGTGCGCTTCGCGCGTGACGACTTCGAGATCCTCCTCATCGGCCATGTCGGCCACGAAGAGGTCGAGGGCACGGCGGGCGAGGCGCCCGACCACGTGACCATCGTGAACTCTCCCGACGAGGCGGACACCATCGAGGTGCGCGACCCGTCGAAGGTCGTGTGGCTGTCGCAGACGACGCTGTCGGTCGACGAGACCATGGAGACCGTGCGGCGTCTGCGTGCGCGGTTCCCCGAGCTGCAGGACCCGCCGTCGGACGACATCTGCTACGCCACGCAGAACCGCCAGGTCGCGATCAAGAAGGTCGCGAAGGATGCCGACCTCGTGATCGTCGTGGGCTCAGCGAACTCGTCGAACAGCGTGCGGCTCGTCGAGGTCGCACTCGAGTACGGCGCCAAGGCCGCCTACCGCGTGGACTACGCCGACGAGGTGGAGCAGGCCTGGCTCGAGGGGGTCGAGACGGTCGGGGTCACCAGTGGCGCGTCGGTGCCCGAGGTGCTCGTGCAGCAGGTGCTCGACGACCTCGCCTCCGCCGGATACCGCGACGTCGAAGAGGTGCGCACCGCCGAGGAGGATCTGCAGTTCTCCCTCCCCAAGGAGCTGCGGACGGATGCCGCGGGCCGGCGTGACGACCGTGCCCTCGGTGGCCGGAGCCGCGCATGAGCGACGCGTCGGCGACCGCGCAGCCCGATCCGCCGCCCGGATCGGCGGCGCCGCCCGCGGACGCACCGCGGCCCCGCCCGCACAGTGACGAATCAGCGCGACCCCGGCCGCAATACGGCGAGTACGCCACGCCCGAAGAACAGCGCGCTCGCATCCAGGCGCCCGCGCCCTGGCAGCAGGAATCGGCGACGTCGATCGTGACCGAGGAGGCCCCGGCCCTCGGCATCCCGTCGCCGTCTCAGCCCGCTGAGCCCGCCCAGCGACGTCCGCGCCCCGTGGATCGGATCGTGACGTTCGCGCTGCTCGCGTACGGCTTGGTGAACGTCGTATCGGCAGTACCGGCGTTCCTCGACTACGGCGCATACGCCGAGACGATGCTCGCGCTGCTGGGCGTCGACGTGCAGCTCAGCGACCCGGCCGACGGAAGGGCGTGGGGGATCGCGGCCGTCCTCGTGCTGACGATCGGATGGTGCGCGACGGCCGCGGTCTCGTTCTGGAGCGTGCGCCGCGGGCGGCTGACCTGGTGGATCCCGCTGGTGGCCGGCATCCTGTTCACGTTCGCGGCCGGCGCGCTGATGGCTGTGCCGCTTCTGAGCGACCCGACGGTGTGGCAGGCGCTCATCGACAGCGCCGGCGGCTGAGTTCGCGCAGCGCCGGTCGAGTGGACGCGGCGCCTGTCGGATCAGGGCGGCACGCGTCGTCGGGGCTGCCGCGATCGGGTGCCCGAGGTCCATACTCGGATGACGGCACGGGCGTTGCGGCTCACCTGAACCTGCGGATGCCACGTCTCGTGTCTCCTGCGGGAGGTGATGGATGCCGCACGACAGCGTGGAGGGTCATGACAGCGCCGCCGATCGTGACGCCGGACGGCTGGCCGCTCTCTACGATGCCCACGCCGCCCCGGTCTGGCGCTATGTCGTGCATCTCACCGGCGATCGTTCCGGTGCCGACGACATCGTGCAGGAAACTCTGCTGCGGGCGTGGCGAACGCCCCGGATCCTCGAACAGGATCCCTCCACCACGCGCTCGTGGATGTTCACGGTGGCCCGACACCTCGTCATCGACGAGGCCCGCAGTGCGCGCCGCCGCCGTGAGATCGGCGTGGCCGAGGTGCCCGAGCGCATCGCGCCGGATGGGACCGACGCGCTCTTCGAGGCGATCATCGTCGAGGAGGCGCTGGCCGCATTGACGACGGAGCATCGCGCCGTCGTCGTGCGCGCCTACTACCGCGGGCAGTCGATCGCCGAGATGGCTGACGAGCTCGACATCCCCGCGGGCACCGTCAAGTCCCGCCTCCACTACGGATTGCGCTCGCTCCGCCTCACCCTGCAGGAGAAGGGGCTGACGCGATGAGCACCGACCACGTCCGCTTCGCGGACTGGGATGCCGCGTACGTCGTGCGCGCGCTCGGCTCAGACGACCGCAGGCTTTACGAGGCGCACCTCGACGAATGCCGCCTCTGCCGTGACGCGATCGCCGACCTCGCTCCGGCCATCGGCCTGCTGGCGCGCGTGGGGGTCGACCGCGCCGAATCGCTCCTCGACGCGCCCGGTGAGGCCAGCGGTCTCGACCCCGGGACGCGGACGCGGGTCGTCGCACGCGGCAGGCGCGACGCACGCCGTCGGCGGGTGATCGCCTGGGGCGCCGGCATCGCGGCGGCTGCGGTGCTGGCAGTGGTCGTAGGCTTCGCGGTCACGACCTCGGTCGATCCGGTGGCGGTGCCCGAAGATGTCGTCGCGCTCCAGCCGGTCACCGACGTGCCGTTGAGCGCCACGGTGGAGCTGACCGACGTCGCGTGGGGCACGCGGATCGCGATGGTCTGCGACTACCCGCCCACCGACGATCCCTATGCCGCCGATGAGGAGTGGCCGTACGTGCTCGTCGTCACGTCGACCGACGGTGCCACCAGCGAACTGTCCAGCTGGCGCGCCGGGCCGGGATCGACCGCGCATCTGGATGCCGGGACCGCCCTGGACCGCTCCGACATCGCCTCGATCGAGGTGCGCGCCGTCTCGGATGGCCGGGTCCTGCTGCGTGGCGAGCCCGGAGAGTGAAGCCGTCGTCGTCTCGCGTCCGGCGGACGGCGCGGTGGCTAGGATGAGCGGATGCCTCGCCTCGTCGCCGTCTGCGCCGTCCGGCGACTGCATCCCGACGCCGGCCCGGTCGGCGTGACCGCCATCGACAAGGCGCCCGTGGACGGGCCGGTGCGCGTCGGGCCGTACGGCGTGTACGCCGATGTGCAGGCCGACCGCAAGCACCACGGCGGCTTGGACAAGGCGCTGTACGCGTACGCGGCGGAGGATGCCGCGTACTGGGAGTCCGAGCTCGGGCGGGAACTCCCGCCCGGATGGTTCGGCGAGAACCTCCGCGTCGAAGGACTCGATGTCAACGCGGCGCTCATCGGCGAGCGGTGGCGGATCGGCGACCGCGTGGAGCTCGAGGTGACCATGCCGCGCACGCCCTGTCAGACGTTCGCCCGCTGGGTGGGCGGCGACGCGGCGCGTGGCTGGGTGAAGCGCTTCTCGAGCGAACGCCGCCTCGGGCCCTACCTGCGCGTGGTGCAGGGCGGGCGCGTGCAGGCCGGCGATGAGATCGTGGTGCTCCATCGCCCCGAGGGTGCTCCCGGGCTCCTCGACATCTACCGCGACCCCGAATAGACGCTGCCTCCCAGAGATATGGATGCCCCGGCGCCCGGCCCCTCGCAGGGCCGGTGCCGGGGCATCCGATGTTCACCGGGCATCGCTGCCCGCGCGGCCGGTGTTACGCGGCGAGGCTCTTGCCCGCCGAGCCGAGCTGCTGCGTCGCCTCGACGACGCGGGCCGCCATCGCCGACTCGGCGATCTTGCCCCACGCGCGCGGGTCGTAGGCCTTCTTGTTGCCCACCTCGCCGTCGACCTTCAGCACGCCGTCGTAGTTCTGGAACATGAAGCCGGCGACGGAGCGGGTGAAGGCGTACTGGGTGTCGGTGTCGATGTTCATCTTCACGACGCCGTTGGCCACGGCGAGCGCGATCTCCTCGTCGGTCGAGCCGCTGCCGCCGTGGAAGACGAGGTCGAGGGGCTTGGGACCGGTGCCGAACTTCGCGGCGATGCCCTCCTGGATCTCGCCGAGCAGCTCGGGGCGCAGCTTCACGTTGCCGGGCTTGTAGACGCCGTGCACGTTGCCGAAGGTGAGCGCCGCGATCCAGCGGCCCTGGTCGCCGAGGCCGAGTGCTTCGACGACCTGCGAGACGTCGGCGGTCGTCGTGTAGAGCGCCTCGTTCGAGCCCTCGTGCTGGACGCCGTCCTCTTCGCCGCCGACGACGCCGATCTCGACCTCGAGGATGGCGTTGATCGCCTTGAGGCGGGGGAGGAGCTCCTTCGCGATCTCGATGTTCTCGGCGAGCGGCACGGCCGAGCCGTCCCACATGTGCGACTGGAAGATGGGGTTGCCACCGTCGGCGACGACCTGCTCCGAGGCCTTGATGAGCGGCAGCACGAAGTCCTCGAGCGCCGGCTTGGGGCAGTGGTCGGTGTGGAGGGCGACCGTGATCGGGTAGCTCTTGGCGACCTCGTGGACATAGGCGGCGAAGGCGAGCGCGCCGGTCGCGCGGGCCTTGACGGTGTGGCCGGCGAAGTAGTCGGCGCCGCCGGTGGTGACCTGGATGATCCCGTCGGATCCCGCCTCGGTGAGGCCCTGCAGGACGGCGTTGACAGACTGCGAGCTGGCGGCGTTGATGGCGGGATACGCGAAGCCACCGGCCTTCGCGCGGTCCAGCATGTCGGCGTACTGTTCCGGGGTGGCGACGGGCATGGGTGCTCCTAGATCTTCACGGTGCTGAAGGGTGTCGGCCGAAGGTTGTCGGCGGAAGGGCGTCGGCGGAAGGCGTCGGCCCCAGGCTGTCGATCCCGCGGGCGTACTGCAAACTCTACCGAAGCGCCGGATGGTGCACGGATGCCGGTGCGCTCCGCCGCCGCGGGAAACCCACGTCCCTGCGACGTCGGAAAGAAACGCAATTCCTTCACTTGCGAAAGCGTGAAATTACGAGGAATCGGGCAACAAGCTGGCTAGGCTGACCGCATGGTGAGCCTGACCGCGGACATGAGTCCCCTCCATCCCGACCGCAATCTCGCACTCGAGCTGGTGAGGGCCACGGAGGCCGCCGCGATCCGAGCCGTGCCGTTCATCGGCCGCGGCGCCAAGGAGGCAGCAGACGGAGCCGCCGTGGATGCGATGCGCGCCTTCTTCACCACCGTCAACTTCGACGGCACGATCGTCATCGGCGAGGGCGAGAAGGACGAAGCCCCGATGCTGTTCAACGGCGAGCGGGTCGGCAGCGGCCGCGGGCCCCAGGCCGACGTGGCGGTCGACCCGATCGACGGCACCTCGCTGACGGCGGCCGGGCGCAACAATGCGCTGTCGGTGATCGCCGTCTCGGACCACGGCACGATGCTCGACGCCTCCAGCGTCTTCTACATGGACAAGCTCGTCACCGGCCCGGCCGGGGTGGGCGTCGTCGACATCCGCCTGCCGATCGGCGAGAACATCCGTCTGCTCGCCAAGGCGCTCGGAAAGCCCGTCGAAGAGCTGGTCGTGTCGGTGCTGCACCGCCCGCGGCATGAGCGCCTCATCGAGGAGATCCGCGAGGCGGGGGCGGGCACGCGCCTGATGAGCGACGGCGATGTCGCGGGCGGGATCAACGCCGCCCGTCACAACGCCCGCACGGACATGTGCGTCGGCGTCGGCGGCAGCCCGGAGGGCATCGTGACCGCGTGCGCGATCAAGGCGCTCGGAGGTCATATCCAGGGCAGGCTCTGGCCGCGCGACGACGACGAGAAGCAGCGGGGCGTCGACGCCGGACTGCGGCTCGACGGATACGTGTACGAGGCCGACGAACTCGTCAAGGGCAGCAACACCATCTTCGTGGCGACCGGAGTGACCGACGGGGCGCTCGTCGCCGGCGTGCGCCGCGAGGGCGGCTACGTCTACACCGAGAGTGTCGTGCTGCGTGGAGCATCGGGGACGCTGCGGCGCATCTCGTCGGAGCACCTCGTCTCGAAGTGGCTGTGACCGTATCGCCGCCGGCTGGCGTGTCCGGTGTGGCCTCTGTGGCGAATGTGCCCTTGTGACTGATTCGTGACGGCCGTTCGCGGGCGACTCTGGCAGAATCATGTGTGGTGTCGATGGACACATGATGGTGTTTCCGACGCGAGGAGTTGACGATGTCTGCGCAGTCCGCTGAACCGTCGTCGCCCCAGACGGGTGCGCACGCGGTGGTCGCCAACGCGATCGATCCGGCCCGACGCCCCGACGTGCTGCTGCGCGTCCGGCGTGACGAGGGACACGAGATCAGCGCCTGGTGGATGATCGGCGCTTTTGTCGGCGTATCCGCCGCAGTGATCGTGCTGCTGAGCTTCGTGCCCGGCGGCGCCTGAGGCGTTCGGCGGTCACCCGTCGGGCGCTACTCGTTCGGCATGGCGATGCGTACGCGCACGTCGCCGAGTTCCGCGGTCGCCGTGGGCGTCTTCGGTGTCTCGTCGATACCGGCGAGGGTCTCGTCGAGCAGTTCGGGTGCGGTGAGCCGGCGCGGGGTCTTGTCGATCGTGGCGGGTTCGTTCACCGCATCGAGCTTCGTCGCATCGATGCCGGGGAACTTGCGTGCACTCACCAGCACGCGGGTCTCGAGCGATCCGGCGAAGCGGTTGTAACTGTCGACGGTCCGCTCGATCGCGCGTCGCAGGTCGTCGGCGTGCGTGGCGAGCGACCCGAGTCGCTCGTACAGCTGGTTGCCGAGGTCGAAGAGGGCACGGGCCTCCTGCGACACGTCTTGCTGGGTCCATGTGTAGGCGACGGTCTTGAGCACCGCCCAGAGGTTCACGGGCGACGCCAGTGCGACCCGCTTGCCGAAGGCGTAGTCGAGCAGCGAGGCATCCTCTTCGAGGGCGGCGGAGAGCAGCGACTCGCTCGGGAGGAAGCACACCACGAACTCGGGGCTCGACGAGAGGCCGGCCCAGTACGTCTTGCGGGCGAGGGCGTCGACGTGCGCGCGCACCGCCTTGACGTGCTTGTCGAGCAGCGAGCGACGTCGCGCCGCCTCCGCGCCCTGTGCGGTCAGGGGGATCGCACTGGCCTCGAGGAACGCGTCGAGCGGCACCTTGGCGTCGACGGCGATGGCCTTGTCGCCGGGCAGGCGGATCACCATGTCGGGGCGGCCGGCTCCGGCATCCGTCGTGATCGACGTCTGCAGGTCGAAGTCGACGTGCCGGGTGAGGCCGGCTGCCTCGACGACGCGGCGCAGCTGGGTCTCGCCCCAGACCCCGCGCGTGCTGCCCGATCGCAGGGCGCTCGCCAGCGACTCCGTCGTCGCCCGCAGGGCTTCGTCGGACTCGTGCGCGCGGCGCAGCTGCTCGGCGAGCGTGCCGAACTGGACGTGCCGGTCGCGCTCGAGGTCGTCGACCTTGGTGTGCATCGCGGCGAGCGTCTCTTGCACGGGGGCGAGGGCGCGCAGCACCGACTGCTCGCGCCGCTCCCGCTCCTCGCGCGCCGCCTGGTCATGGCGTGCCTGGCTCGCCAGCTCGCGGTACAGCAGCTGCTGGTGCTCGAGCTGGGCCTGCACGCCCTGACGCGCCGCTTCGGACCCCGCAAGCTGCGCCGTGAGGGCCGCCTGCTCGCGGGCGGCCCGGGCGGCACCGCGCGCGAGCCCTGCCGCCCATCCCGCCACGGCACCCACGACGATGCAGGCGATCACCACCATTCCGATCACTGCTGCGTCCATGCCTTCAGAATGACGGAGGCCTCCGACATGACGGTCGCGCCGCGCTGGGCGTTCAGGCGACGGCGAACGAGACGGCGGGAGCCTGGGCGATCGCGATCTGCGATACGCGCACGCCGACCGCCTCGGTGAGCGCCGCGATGTCCGCGGCGCCCACGCGCCGCGCGGCGTCGATCATGACGTGGGCGCAGGCGAGCGCATCGGCCGTCGCATTGTGGTGCGGGAAGTCCCCGAAGCCCGCCTCGGCCGCGACGAACGGCAGCCGGTACGACTCGAGCCGGTAGACCTTGCGCGCGACCTGCAGGCTGCACGCGTAGCGGTAGGCGGGGCAGTCGTCGCCTGTCGCGTCGCACGCGCGCTTGAGCACGGCCATGTCGAAGCCCGCGTTGTGCGCCACCAGGATGTCGTCGCCGGCGAACGCGACGATGTCGGCGAGCTGCCGGCTCCAGGGGGCGGCGTCGGCGACGTCTTCGGGCTGGATGCCGTGGATGCGCACATTCAGCTCGAAGAACACGTCGTGACCGGCCGGCGGGCGGATGAGCCAGCCCGTCTTATCGACGATCCTGCCGTCGCGTACGCGCACGAGACCGACGGCGCAGGCGGAGGCGTTGCTGGAATTCGCCGTCTCGAAGTCGATCGCGGTGAAGTCCAGTGGCACCTCCCCAGACTCACCCGGCATCGGCCGCACCGACGGAAGGCGCGCCGCACGAGGGTGTCGGCATAGGGTCGGAGCATGGCCAGCCGCGAGGAGATGTCGCTGTCGTTCGGGTCCGCCGCCGGAGCCTACGAGTCGGGAAGGCCCGACTACCCGCGCGAAGCCGTGGACTGGATGCTCGCCCCCGTGCGCGACGAGGGCCGCGGGCTGCGCGTCGCCGACGTGGGCGCCGGCACCGGCAAGCTCACCCGCACGATCGTCGAGGCCGGCGCCGAGGTCGTCGCGATCGATCCCGACGCCGACATGCTCGCCGCGCTGCGTGGCAACGTGCACGGAGTCCCCACGTTCGTGGGCTCGGGAGAGCGGATGCCGCTGCCCGACGCCTCCGTCGACGCCGTGCTGCTCGGGCAGGCGTGGCACTGGGTCGACCCGGTAGCCGCCTCTGCGGAGGCCGGACGCGTGCTCCGCGCGGGCGGCGTGCTGGGCCTGGTCTGGAACATCCGCGACGAGTCAGACCCCTGGGTCGCGCGGCTCACCGCCGCGATGCACGGCAGCCACGCCGAAGAGATGCTCGCCGGCGACGGGCCGCAGGTCGCCGAGCCGTTCGACGGCCTGGAGGCGAAGACGTGGAACTGGACGCGCTCGCTCTCACGTGCCGCGCTTCTCGACATGGTGGCGTCGCGCAGCTACGTCATCACCGCGTCGGACGCCGCCCGCGGCGCCATCCTCGCCGCCGTCGGCCGGCTGTTCGATGAGCGACGCATCACCGAGGCCGGCGGGGCCGAGGTCGTAGACCTCCCGTACGTCACCCACGCGTACCGCGGCATCCGTCGCTGAGGCATCGCACCGGCGCTTGCTCGAAGAGTCGACGCGCGGGCCGCGCGAGGTGCGCACCGCGCCGACGACGTGCCACGGGCCGCTGCGGCCGCGGTACCGCGGTTCGAACCCGCGTCGGCGCAGCACGTCCACCATCGCATCCGGGGCGTGGGCGAAGGCGCGGTACGGATTCCCCGTGAGCGCGTACACGGCGTTGATCGTGCGAGCCGCCATACGGGCGAAGAGGCTGTGCGTCGGGTGGCTGAAAACCACGGCGCGCTTTCCGCGTCCGGCGGCAGCGCCGAGCAGCCGCTCGTAGTCGGGGTAGCAGCAGACGACACGATGCAGCACGACGATGTCTGCCGGCTCGACGGCCTCCGGGGTGCCGGCGAGGTCCACCCCCAGGGTCCTCGTCACGCGAGCGCGCAACCCCGCCTCGTCGAGGAGCCGCGCAGCTTCGGGCTCGTACGCGGACGAGAGCTCGACGTTGGTGGTGTGCGACGCGCCCCGCTTGAGCGCCTCGAGCTGGATGTCGCCGATCCCACCACCGATCTCGAGCAGCGACGCGCCGTCGAGACCCAGCGAGTCGGCGAACTCGAGCACGAGCTGCGCGCTCGGCGTGAGCCCCTCGCGCCGGTATCGCTGCGCGAGGCGGCGCGCGAACCGGGCGTTGAACTCGCGATCGAATCCGTCCGGTGCGTGCGGCGCACAGCACTCGTCCACGGGTTCAGTATCGCGGCGCACCGGTGCTCGGGCAACGGGCCCACGGGGCGGTGCGCGGCTCCGGATCCGCGAGCCCGGCGCTGCGCATAGCGCTCCTCGCGCCGCGAGCCGACCGGCGGTACGGTGGCGCGGTGCGAACCCTCACCGTCTGCAATTTCGTGACCGTCGACGGCCGCTATGAGGACGACGACCACGACATCGGCTCGTTCTTCGAGCACTGGCACCCCGACTACCACGGTGCGGACTCGTTCGACCACTACACCACGGCGCTCCTGCGGGACTCCGACACGCTGCTGCTGGCCGGCCGCCGCTCGGCCCTCGGGAACCTCGGCTACTGGACCAGCGTGCGCGCGGACCCGGACGCAACCGCCATCCGCCGCGAGTTCGCCGAGCTCATCCTCGGTGTCGAGAAGATCGTCGTCTCGGACACGATCACCGACGCCGACGTCGCGCCCTACGAGCACGTGCGCATCGTGCCCGTTGCCGAGGCGCGCGCAGAAGTCGCCGCGCTCAAGGAGCGCGAGGGACGCAGCATCCTCATCCTGCTCGGCCGGATGCTGTGGAACGACCTCATGCGCGCGGGACTCGTCGATGAGCTGCACCTGGTGACGTTCCCGCTGATCGCCGGATCGGGCGTTCCGCTGTTCGACGATCGACCGCCGGTCGCGCTCAAACTGCTCGAGACGCGGGTGTGGGAGGAGAGCGGCAACGTGCTCATGCGCTGGCGCGTCGATCCCGACTGACTCTTCCGAAGCGGGCGGAGCAGGGTGCGGCATCCCTCCCACGTAGACTGGATGCCCGTGGCTCTCACCATCGGAATCGTCGGACTCCCGAACGTCGGCAAGTCGACCCTCTTCAACGCGCTGACCAAGAACCAGGTGCTCGCGGCGAACTACCCGTTCGCCACGATCGAGCCCAACATCGGCGTGGTCAACCTGCCCGACCCGCGGCTCGACAAGCTGGCGACGATCTTCCACTCCGAGCGCATCCTGCCCGCCGCGGTGTCGTTCGTCGACATCGCCGGCATCGTGCGCGGCGCCTCGGAAGGCGAGGGGCTCGGCAACAAGTTCCTCGCGAACATCCGGGAGGCCGACGCGATCGCCCAGGTCGTGCGGGGCTTCGCCGACGACGACGTCGTGCACGTCGAGGGCGCGGTGAACCCGAAGAGCGACATGGAGACGATCAACGCCGAGCTGCAGCTCGCCGACCTCGAGACGCTCGAGAAGGCGATCACGCGGTACGAGAAGGAGGTCAAGGGCCGCAAGCTCGACGCCTCGGTGCTCGCCACGGCCGTCGAGGCGAAGGACGCACTCGAGCGCGGCGTGCTGCTGTCGGCCTCGGGCATCGACCTCGCCCCGATCAAGGAGCTGGGTCTCTTGACCGCGAAGCCGTTCATCTTCGTCTTCAACGTCGACGAGGCGGTGCTGACGGATGCCGCCCGCAAGGCCGAGCTCGAGGCGCTGGTCGCGCCGGCTCATGCGGTGTTCCTCGACGCGAAGATCGAATCCGAGCTGATCGACCTCGACCCGGAGGACGCGGCGGAGCTGCTGGCATCGACCGGCCAGGAGGAATCCGGCCTCGACCAGCTCGCGCGCATCGGGTTCGACACGCTCGGCCTGCAGACGTACCTGACCGCAGGGCCGAAGGAGGCCCGCGCCTGGACGATCGGCAAGGGCTGGAAGGCTCCGCAGGCCGCCGGCGTCATCCACACCGACTTCGAGAAGGGCTTCATCAAGGCAGAAGTCATCTCGTTCGACGACCTCGTGGCAACCGGCTCCGTCGTCGAGGCGCGCGCGAAGGGCAAGGCGCGCCTCGAGGGCAAGGACTACATCATGCAGGACGGCGACGTCGTCGAATTCCGCTTCAACGTCTGAAGCCCGCACCGCGTCCGGCAGGGCGCGGTGAACCCCACGAACGTGCACGCGAGAGGACCCCAGAACCTTGGCTGAAACCCAGATCTTCGAGCCCGACGGCCGCGCGATCCCCTACGTCGACGAGCGGGCCGACGGCCCCGCGATCGTGCTGCTTCCCGGGCGCGGCCTGAACATCAGCTACCTGGGCCCCCTCACGCACGCGCTGGCCGAGGAGGATTTCCACGTCGTCCGCATCGGCCCCCGTCATCCGCGTGCCGCCGCCGACCAGGTGGTCTCGATGCACGACCTGGCCCAGGACGTCGTCGACGTGATGGAGCACCTCGGACTCGCCAGCGCCTGGGTCGGCGGTCACGCGTTCGGCGGCTCGGTCGCGCGGGCGGTGTCGCTCGACCACCCGGGACATGTCAACGGCGTGCTGCTGCTCGGCGTCGAAGGCGCCGTGTCGACGGACGAGCTCGGGTCCGACGTGTCGGAGATCCCTGCGCAGGCGCGCGATGCCGAGGTCGAATCGATGCAGCGGGGTGCGCTGGCAGCGACACCCGAGCTCGAGTGGTCCTCTCTCGCGCCGGCCGTGCCGGTGCTGGTCGTGCAGGGCACCGAGGACCGGATGACGCCGCCGTCGAACGGCGAGGAGCTCCGGGCATCCGCGCCGGACCGCGTGAGCGTCGCGCGCGTCGAGGGCGCCGGGCACCTGTTCCCCGTGACACACGTCGGCGCGACCGCGTGGCCGATCGAGGACTACCTCGACTGGGACTGAGCAGGATCCCCCAGCGCCCTCGCTGACCCCTCGCGCATCCGCCGCGGGAGCTGGCTGCCCGATGGGACCGACCTAGCGGCCCTGGCGCTTCTTGAACGGCTTCGGCTGGCCCTTCACCGCCGGGGCGCGACCCTTGCCCTTCGAGGCTTTGGCCTTGCCGCCGGCCGGCACGGCAGGCTTCGGGGCGGAGGCGGGCGCCTCGGCGATCCGCCGCTTCGCCTCCTCGAGCAGCAGGACCCCCGCCGGCGTCAGCGACCAGCTGGGCTTGCCACGGACGATCAGCGGGTGTCCGACCTCGGCTTCCAGCTTGTCGACCGACGAATACAGCGCGGCGAGCGGGATGCCGAGCACCTGGGCGGCGCGCGGAAAGTGTAGGTCTTCGGCGACGACGGTGACGAACCGTTGCAGCAGGGTGATGTTCACAGAGGGCCTTCCGTCGCCGGCGTCTTCAGGATACGGCGGA
Source organism: Microbacterium sp. B35-04 (assembly GCF_010634885.1). Taxonomy (NCBI): domain Bacteria; kingdom Bacillati; phylum Actinomycetota; class Actinomycetes; order Micrococcales; family Microbacteriaceae; genus Microbacterium; species Microbacterium sp. B35-04. The sequence continues at coordinate 47,196 of NZ_MWLP01000039.1, forward strand.
AGGAGGACCCTCCGCGTTCGGTTCGCCCTCGGCACCGCTGCGGAGAGTCGGCGACGTTCTGCCAAGGGTGCACGCGATTCCGCCAGCCGCGGCCCATGTGCCGCCCCTTCGACAGCCGACGACCCGCGGTCGGCGACAATCGAAGACGGCGCACGGCGACTGCCGGCCCGACGACGAACGGACACCCATGATCACCATCCACCTGCGCTACGAGATCGACCCCGACAAGCTCGAGGAGTTCACGCAGTACGGCCGGGAGTGGATCCGGCTGGTCAACAGGCTCGGCGGCACCCATCACGGATACTTCATGCCGAGCGAGGGCGACAGCGACGAAGCCTTCGCCTTGTTCACCTTCCCGTCGATGGCGGACTACGAGGCCTACCGCATCGCCTCCCGCACCGACCCGGAATGCGTGGCGGCCTTCCAGTTCGCGCGCGACACGCAGTGCATCCGCCGCTACGAGCGCCGCTTCCAGACGCCGGTCTTCGACTGAGGGGCGCCGCGGCGGCGTCAGCCGAGGTTCGCCAGCGTCGTGAGACGCGCCCGTCCGGCGGCGATGCTCTGCTTCAGCCGATCGCGGGCAGCGAGGACTGACGGGTCGTCGGCGAGCTCGGCGGGGATGCGGGCAGGGTTGAGCGGCGTGGTGTTCGACCATTCCCGCAGGTCGGCCTCCCTCGTCATCGCGAGCGACGCGTCCCCGCCGATCACCTGCATGGTGGTCCAGTCCGAGGGCGTGTTCGCGTAAGGAGACGGCTTGCACACGCGGTTCCTATCGGCATCGTCGTCACGCGTGGCCTCCACGTAGCCCGCCAGCGCCGCCCCGAAGCACGGGAACCCCACCCGGACCGGCTGCGGGGTGATCGCCTCCGGCGTCCAGATCGGCCGGAGCCCCGGGTACTTGAGGCCCTCGGCCGCGCAGTGCACGACGAGCGTGTCGGCAGGAACCTGCACGTCCCCGTCGGCGAAGACCAGGCGTCCGGGAGCGACGGCGCGCAGGTGGCCGCGGCGGATGACATCGTCGATGGTGCGGACGAGGTCGAGCTCCCACGTCGCGAGGGTGGGGGTCTTGGCCATGGTCGGCGTCACCGTCGGGTCGATGCGGAGCATGATCCCGGCATCCTCCATCCGCAGGAAGACATCGTCGGGGCTCGTTGCTTGGGCCGCGGCGGCCATCGTGTCCGCGGCCATGCCGAGGAAGACCCGGGGATCCGGCTGTACGACGGCGCGGTTGAGCAGCCAGGGGTCGCGCGGGCGCACCCAGGTGATGGCGCTCGGTGAGACGCCGTTCTGCAGCAGCCACACGCAGGTGTCGGTCGCGGTCTTGCCCGCCCCCACGATGACGTAGTGCTCGGGGGCGTGCGAGATGCGGACAAGGTCGTTCACGGGAATGACGCGGGCGCCGTCGTCGACGGCGAACGGCGGGGGAGTGAGGGCGGGGATGTCGGGCGACAGGTAGGCGGCATCCACCACCCGCGCACGGGGCGCGCGGTACCGCCGTCCGCTCAGAAGCGACGCGAACCGGCGGTCGCCCAGGTACTCGGAGCGCCCGTGGAACACCACCCGCCCGTTCGCCGTGAGGCGGGTCAGGACTCCCGCGTAGTACTCCGTCACCTCGGCGGCGCGCGCGCGTTCGTGCAGCCCCCGCTCGGGGCCGTCGGACTGCACGCGCCCGCCGCCCAGCAGTGTCGAGGCGACGCCGTAGAACGCCGAGGCCTGGTGCAGCCGCACGAACCCGTAGGCGTCGAGCCAGTGGCCGCCCGCGCCGTGGCGACGGTCGACGATCGCGACCGAGACGTCGGCGTGGGCGGTGAGGGCGTCGGCGAACGCCATTCCCATCGCTCCCGCGCCGACCACCAGGTAATCGACGTCGACGATCCCCTCCATGCGCTCATCAGAGCAGTGGCGATGATCGGCGTCAATGGGCGGCCCGGGCGCTACACCGATGCGCGACCGGGGGCAAGAGCAACGGCGAAGCGGCCCCGCCCACCCACAATGGGCTGGTGACCGACGACGAACGCCAGGGGACAGCGCCGTACGCGGCCGCTCCCCTCGAGCAGCTCCCGCACCCCGAACCGCACCGGGCCGTCGTCCTCGTGGTGGGGGTGGTCGCGACGGTCGCCTTCGTCGTGCTGCGCTTCGTCGTGGCACTCGGCGGGCACGAGCCGCTTCCGATCGACCTGTGGTGGCATGACTTCATGGTGGCGACCGTCAGCGAGGTCGGCATCATCGCGGCATGGGTGCCCGCGATCGTCGGCGGCATGTTCGGCGTGATCGTGATCGGCATCCTGCTCGTCGCGATCTTCGTGTGGCAGAGAAGGCGATGGGATGCCGTGACCCTCGCCGGCGCCATCATCGTGGTCGTCGCGATCGGCGCACCGATGGCCGCCATCATCGCGCGTGTGCGGCCCGCCGACTCTCTCGCCGAGAACGTCGCCACGTCGTTCCCGTCCGGTCATACCGCGGTCGCGACGACGATCGCGGTCACGCTCGGGCTGCTGCTGCGGCGCTGGTACGTCTGGCTCCTCGGCGCGATCTGGGTGCTCTACATGATGTGGAGCCGGACTTATCTGCAAGCACACTGGCTGAGCGACGTCGTCGCCGGAATGCTGGAGGGTGTGGCGGTGGCCACGCTGGTGTGGAGTGCCGTCCAGGCCTACCGGATCCGGCGGGCGACGTCCTCGTCGCGGGCCATCTGATGCCTGGATCGCGCCCGATTGCAACCCCCAAGTTCGGGTGCCTGCACCTCGATACGCTTCGGCCATGACCACTGCCAAGAACGCCGCGCGCACCGCGACGGAATCGCCCGCCTTCCGCACGATGGCCCGCATCGGCTACGTCGTGCTGGGCGTGCTGCACATCGTCATCGGCGTCATCGCGATCTCCGTCGCGACGGGCGGTGGAGGCGAGGCCGACCAGGGCGGCGCGATGGAGATGATCCGGGATTCTCCCGCCGGCGTCGTGCTGCTCTGGGCGATCGTGATCGGACTCGTGGCGCTCGCCGCGTGGCAGATCGCCGAGGCCTTTCTCGCTCGGGACGCAGACCCCAAGAAGAAGTGGGGCCATCGGGTGAAGTTCGTCGGCACCGCGGTCGTCTACCTCGCGATCGCCTTCACCGCGCTCGTGTACGCACTGGGGGGCCAGTCCGACTCCTCCCAGTCGTCGCAGGGCCTCAGCGCGCAGCTGATGGCCAGTACCGGCGGCCTCATCCTGCTCGTCCTCATCGGACTCATCGTGCTCGCCATCGGGATCGCCTTCATCGTCCGCGGATTCACCCGGGCGTTCGAGAAGCACTTGGATCTGCCGGCAGGCACCGTCCGCAAGGGCATCGTGACGTTCGGGGTGGTCGGCTACGTCGCGAAGGGCGTCGCGGTCGCCGTCACCGGCGTGCTCTTCGTCGTGGCGGCCCTCACCCACGACGCTGAGAAGGCCGGAGGACTCGATGGCGCCCTCCATACGCTCGCCGAGCTGCCGTTCGGGCCGGTGATCCTCTGGGTGGTCGCCGCGGGCCTCATCATCTATGGCCTGTTCTGCTTCGCGCGTGCCCGCTACGCGCGGATGTGAGCGGCTCGGACGCCGATCCGGCTCGCGTTCAGCTGGCCGGCTCAGCCGGCCGCCCGTCGTCTGACGCCGCGACGCTCCGCCGGCCCCAGTCCGCGCCGTCCAGCGCGGAGATCGCGGCGCGGCGCCCCTCGGCGATGAGGCGGGGCACGTCGGACATCGTCCACTGCGCCATCCCCTCCATCTCCGGCTGGACGAGCACGACCGACGGATCCTGCACGAGGTCCGCCGTGCGGGTGACGGTGCGCATCATGCGCACGTTCTCCCACTTCGCGTGCAGCCGCACCACGATGACGCGGGACGCGCCGAGCGCGCGGGCAGCCGCGACCGGCACGTTGTCGATCATCCCGCCGTCGGCCAGCAGCTCGCGACCCCGCCTCACGGGCGGAAGCAGGCCGGGGACGGCGACCGTCGCCCGCAGCGCGAAGCTGAGCGGACCGGTGTCGATGATCACGCCTCGTCGCGTGCGCAGATCGGTGGCGAACGCCGCGAATCGTCGCGGCAGGTCCTCGATGAGCGGGTCCTCGCCCAGCGTGCGCGAGACGGCGTCGACGATGGCGGTCGTATCGAGCAGGCCCCATCGCGGAGCCACCGACCAGCGCGCGATCGCGCCCCAGCGGAATCCGCGCGCAGCCCGGTCGAGAGCCTCCTGCTCGACGCCGGCGGCGTAGCCGGCGCCGACGAGAGCGCCCGAGCTGGTTCCCGTGACGATGCCCGGCTGGATGCCGCGCTCCGCCAGGACCTGCAGGACACCCACGTGCGCGGCGCCGAAAGCGCCGCCGCCGCCGAGCACCAGGCCGAGATCAGGGTCGTCGCCCACGTGGTCCTCCGCTCGTCGTGCGCAGCCAAGCTAGCACCGCGCATATGGGTGCCGACTGTGTATGCGCGATCGCCGTGAACCCGCGAGCCGCCGATCAGGCGGGCCGGATGCCGAGCTCCGGGTCGCGCCCGCGCGGCGGCTCCGCCTGCGCGGGGGCCGTGTCGAGCATCGACCGAGCCAGCAGCGCGGCACCCGCCACTGCGGCGGGCATCGTGGCCACGGCGCCGAGCGGCACCAGGAACGTGAGCTGCGTCGCCACGCCGAAGCCCAGCACGCGCCCGCGGTGCCGGCGCATCAGTCGCCGGCGCTCGAGTCGCGCCATGCCTCGCGCGGTGAACGCCCGCGACGTGAGCTCATCCGCCACCAGCCATCCGGTGAGCGTCACGCCGAACACGGCGCTGAGTGCGCCGCCCACCACCGGCACCAGCCCGACGAGCGCGGCGAGCAGTGCGACCCCCAGTCCGCGCCCGATGAGAGACAGCCCGTCGGCGACCGAGCGCCAGAAACCATACCGCGCATCGGGAGGGGCGGCTCCGGCATCCGTCTCCACGGCTCTCCAGATGCGCTCATAGAAGGGGTCGCCGACGAGCAGCGTCACGGCGGTGAACGTGACGACCACCAGTACGAGGGCCGCGCCGAGCAGCGCCGTGCCGACGGCGATGCGGAAGACCGTCGCCCACAGGCTGGGCCAGCCGTCGGCGAACGGCGTCATGGCGTCCGTGAGGCCGGGCAGTGAGGCGCTCAGGGCGATCAGTCCCGCCAGGAAAAGGGCGCCGACGAGCGCGGCCGGCAGCAGGCCCAGCATCATCAGGCCGGGGCGGCGCCGCCAGTAGGCGAAGCCGCGCCCCAGGAGGGCCACTCCTCTGACGATCTCGCGCATCGGCCTCAGCCTACGACGCCGGTCGGCGAGCGCCTGCGGCGCAGTCTCGAGCGCCTGGCACGGCACGCGTGGGCGACAGGCATCGGCGGCCCCGAGATCAGTGCGAGGGTGCGGTCGCGTGGGTGACGCTCGCGAGCACGTCCTCGAGGAATGTCGCCACGATGCGTGCGTCGCCCGACGTGAGTTTGGCGGCGATGGAGCGCAGCCGCATCGTGAGCGGGTCGAGGTGGTCGAGGTCGATGTCGCCGTCGAGCGGCCGCACGAGCTTCTTGCGGCGGTCATGAGGGTGACCGTGCACGACGACGAGTCCCCGTGCCACCAGGCGATCGATGAGAGCCGTGCCCGACGCGGGCGAGAGGTGCAGCGCGCGCGCGATCCTTCCGGGGGTCACCTCTTCGGAGTCATCGCGCTCGAGCAGATACCGCATCGCGGCACGGTCGGTCTCGGTCATCCCGCTCTGCTGCTCGCGCTGGCGAGTGAGTTTCGCCTCGGCGAGACGAAGATGCTCGAGGATCCCGGCGACATCAGGTCGTTCGCTCTCCGCTGGTTCGGAAGCCTCGGTCTGGACCATCACGACTTCGCCCCTCTCTGCGTCCGGCGCCGCGATGCTGGCGCCGGGGTCCTATTGGACCATGAAATTCAGATGAATGAAACACCCGATGGTGAAAGTCTCATCACCGAATAGTTCGATAACGAAGTATCATGGGGGCCTGGCCTTCGGAAGGAACAGCACCCATGGCTGAACTCATCTACGGTGCCGAGGGCGATCCGGTGCACATGCCGGAACATCTCCTCGCCCACGTCAAACTCGTCGTCGCGACCAAGCTGCGCCGCAACGAGAGCTTCATGCTGACCTGGCGTCATCCCGACGGCAGCGGCCGTTCCTCGGTGTGGCTCGAGCCGTCCATCCCGCTGCGGTTCGTCTTCGAGAACATCGAAGAACCGGCCATCGATCACGCTCTGCTCGCGAATCTGGCGGCGGCGGCCAGCTCGAACGGCGGACTCGTCCTCGACCTCGCAGACGTGCGCCTGCTCGCGGCGTCGGGCGACGGCCCGCCGCGGCCGGAGCAGGCACAAGCCGAGGTGGCCCAGCCCGCAGCCTGATGGCGGTCTCCACGTGCGTCCGTGCCGCGGTCGGCTCCTCCGACCGGTCGCGCGTTCGCTGTCAACCCCTTTGTCCTCGCGGCCGCGGGGCTGCATCCTCGGACCGCAGGAGGTTGACGATGACCGATTCCATCGCCGACGAGGACGTCGCGCACAACCCGGCGCCGAACACGTCGGCGCCCGAATCGCCACGCGGAACGAGGCCGGGGGAGCGACAGGCACGCAATGACGCCGCAGAGCGCCGCCGTCGGCGCCCCTCCGACGAGCACCCCTGGTGGGGACCCATGCCTGCCGACCGGCATGAGTGAGAGTGCGGAGGGGAACATGCGCGACGACATCCATCAGCTCGTGCTGACCCCGCTGGCGGATCGCGCGTGGCGGCTGCGAGATCACGCGATCGACCGGGGCGATCCCTCCCGTCTCGTCGCCTACGTCGAGCTGCGTGACGACGGCATGTACGAGGTCGTGTGGGTCTCGGTCGGCTGCGGCACGGCGCGCTTCGCCTCGCTGGAGATGCTCTTCCTCGCGGCGGTGCAGATGCTGGAGCAGTGCCGCAGTCTCGGCGCCCTCAAGCCCGACCCGATCCCGCACCGGCCGCCCGCGCACGCGTGAGACCATCGCCGTGTCGGCGGGCGATGGCAGGATGGGGCCATGCCTGAGTCGCCAGAGGTCGAGGCTCTCGCGCGGTTCCTCGCTGACGAGGCATCCGGTCGTGAGATCCGTGCCGTCGATGTGCTGGAGTTCCGCACGGTCAAGACGCGCAACTCGCCGCCCGCCGGCATCGCCGGACGCACGATCACCGGTGCGGCGCGTCATGGCAAGCATGTCGAGCTCCTCCTCGACGAGAAGAGCCTCGTGGTGTCGCTCGGCCGTCACGGGTGGATGCGCTGGCTCAGTGCGGACTCAGCGGGCGGTGATGCCGTCCTCCCGGCCGAGGCGCCACCGGCCCTCGCCACTCTCGACCTGTCGGGCGACATCGCTCTCGAGGTGACGGATGCCGGATCCTGGGTGTCGCTCGGACTCTTCGTGGTCGACCGCGCAGACGAGGTCCCCGCCATCGCGAAGCTCGGCCCCGACCCGGCTGACCCCGCCTTCACGCGCGCCCAGTTCGATACCGCACTCGGCGGGCGCCGGAAGCAGATCAAGGCGATCCTCCAGGAGCAGGAGACGCTGGCGGGCATCGGCAACGCGTACTCCGACGAGATCCTCCACCTCGCCCGCCAGTCGCCGGTCACCCACGCGGCGGCGCTCGGGCCCGAGGCGACCGACCGGCTGTTCGAGGCGACGGTCACGACGGTCAGAGAGGCCATCGCGGCTCGGAGCGGCGTGCCGATCGACCAGCTGAAGGCGCAGAAGGTCGCCGCGATGCGCGTACACGGGCGCAGCGGCGAAGCGTGCCCGGTCTGCGGCGACACGATCCTCGATCTCACGTTCTCCGGTACGTCCGCGCAGTACTGCCCGACGTGCCAGAACGGGGGAGTGCCGCTGTGACCCGGGCCGCAGAGCGCCCGTGCGGACGCCCGCGTAGGTAGCATGGACGGCATGACGACTTCGCAGCAGCCGGCCCCCCTCACCCTTTCGCCGGTTCCCGACGACAAGAACCTGCTCACGGTCGCCGACTCCGCGGGCTCGTGCTGCGGCGGCGGCAGCTGCAGCATCGACTGACCTGACGCTCCCCGACCTCGCCCCGCGCCGTCGATGACCGACGACCAGCTCCACATCACCCCGCGCGTGGGTCGCATCCTCATGTCGGAGGAGGCGATCTACGGACTCATCCTCGTCTCGGGGATGATCGTGGTCAGCGGCTCCTCGACCGGCACCGCCGTCGATGCACTGATCACCGTCGGCGTGACGGTGATCGTGTTCTACGCCGCGCACGTCTTCGCCGGCACGCTCGGTCGTCTCGCGGCCACCGACGGAAGAGCAGGGCTGCGGGCGAGCCTTCGCGCCGCCGCCCATCAGTCGGGTGGCATGCTCCTCGCCGCGGTTCCTCCACTGCTCATCCTGCTCCTCGGGGCGACCCGGGTGATCGAAGACAGTCTCGCCCTCTGGGTGGCACTCATCGTCAACACCGTGCTGCTCGGTGCGCTGGGCTGGATCGCTGTGGCCCGCTGGAGCACCCACTGGATTCCCCGCATCCTCAGCGCCGTGATCACGGCTGCCTTCGGCGGAGTGCTCATCCTGTTGAAGGCGATCATCCACCACTGACGATCAACCACCACTGACGATCAACCAGCGCTGACGATCAATCAGCGCTGACGATCAATCAGCGCCGACGATCAACCAAGACTGCCGCGCGCGGCGTCGCCCGGTGCGCGCAGCGCCGCGACGAGCGCCGGCGTCAGCCCCGGGACGTCGTCGACCGGAACGGCGAGAGCAAGCAGCGCACGGCTGAAGAAGTTGCGCGCGGCGGCGGCCAGAGTGATGTCGACGATCTCGCGGTCGGTGAACCCGACCTCGCGCAGTCGGCCCGAGTCGGCGTCCGTCATGGACGCGGCATCCGTCGAGAGCTTCTCGGCGTAGGCGACCACGGCACGGTCGCGCTCGTCGAGGTCGGCCTCGACGCCGTCGCGCGCGAGGCTCGCCAGCTGGTCTTCGTCGAAGAGCCCTGCGCGCAGACTCCGGCGGCCGTGCGCGAGGAGACAGTGCTCCGAGCCCATCGCGCGCGCGGCACCGAGAGTGGCGAGTTCGTAGGTGCGCAGGCCGATGGACGGCACGATCGCACGCACCAGTCTCTCGAAGGCCTGGTGCGCCTCGGGATTCACCGCCATTGCCCGGGTGTACGCGAAGACGAAGCCGTCGCCCTTCCGGTCGCTGTCGTACATGTCGGCGACGTGCCCGGTGGCGCCGTCGAGATCCGGAGTGCTGACGATCACTGTCGTGCCTTCCCGTCGGGTTCGGGCGCAACCAGAATGGCGGATGCCCCACCCCTTGTCGAGGGGTGGGGCATCCGCCTGATACCGGGGCCGGCGCGTCCGGGCGCTCAGTGGGCCGAGGGCATGCCCACCGGCTGATCGGCGGGCTTGCGGATCAGGAAGGCGCCGACGAGCATCGGCAGCGACAGGACCGCAGCCGTCAGGAACGCCGCATGTGTGCCGGCGGCACCCGCGGCGGCCTGCTCCGCGCCGGACGACGTGGCCGCGGCGGTGGCTGCGGCCATGACCCCGAACATCACCGCGATGCCGGCTGCGCCCGCGACCTGCTGCACGGTGCCGACGACCGCTGAGCCGTACGAGTAGAACTTCGGCTGCAGCGACGCGAGCGACGCCGTGAACAGCGGCGTGAACGACAGCGCCAGGCCGAACGACAGCACGGTCTGCGCCACCGCGACGAGCCACACCGGCGTCTCGGTGCCGAAGGTCGTGTAGTACCACAGCATCGCGCTCGTGATCACGGCGCCGGGCACCAGCAGCACCCTCGTGCCCCAGCGGTCGTAGATGCGACCGATGAAGGGACCGGCGAGTCCCATCGCGAGCGCGCCGGGCAGCACCACGAGACCCGCGGTGAGCGGGTCGACGCCGATCACGTCCTGCAGGTACAGCGGCACCACGGTGATGGCACCGAAGAACGCCATCGACATGATGGCCATCTGCCCGATCGAGAGCGAGAAGTTCGCGCTGCGGAAGACGCGGAGGTCGAGCAGCGCGTCATCCTTGCGCTGCAGCAGCACCTGGCGCCAGCCGAACAGGCCGAGTGCGACGATGCCCACGGCCAGCGACACGACGAGCGTGGTGGTCGAAGCGGCGCTCGCGGCCGCGGCATCCGCCCCACCGCCATGGCCGCCGGCGCCCAGCTGGCTGAGCCCGAAGACCAGTCCGCCGAAGCCGAGGGCCGACAGGATCACCGACAGCACGTCGATCGGAGCGTGCGTGGTCTCACCGAGGTTGTGGATCCAGCGGGCGCCGACGACGAGCGCCACGATGGCGATGGGCAGCACCATGCCGAAGATCCAGCGCCACTCGAAGTTGTTGAGGATGGCACCGGCGAGCGTCGGGCCGATCGCGGGAGCGAGCGAGATCACGATGCTGACGCGGCCCATCATGCGGCCGCGGATGGCTGCGGGCACGACGGTCATCAGCGTCGTCATGAGCAGCGGCATCATGATGGCGGTGCCCGAGGCCTGCACCACGCGCGCGACGAGGAGCATCGGGAACCCGGGCGCGAGGAACGCGACGAGCGTTCCCGCCGAGAACAGCGACATCGCGGCGACGAACATCGTCCGCGTGGTGAAGCGGCGCAGCAGGAAGCCGGTGATCGGGATGACCACGGCCATGGTCAACATGAACGCGGTGGTCAGCCACTGTGCGGCCAGGGCGGTGATGCCGAGGTCGGTGATGAGGTGCGGGATCGCGACGCCCATCGTGGTCTCGTTGAGGATCGCGACGAACGCGGCGGCGAGGAGCAGCCAGATGACGCGGCTCTCTCGCGGGCCGAGCTTGGCGGTGGCGGTGACGGCGGTGCGGGGGACGGCGATGCTGCCGGTTCCGGGGGTCGTATCGATGGCGGCCATAGGTCGTCTCCTCGAGGCTCGGATGGACAGCGAAGTGCCACCCGAGGATGGCAAGCTCTCACCATAACCACAGGTTCCGACATCCCATTCCCGATTCGGGGAAGGTCAGCCGCCGGGCGGACGACCCGCCGGGGTCAGCTGCCGGAGCGCCGGGGTTCGGTGTCGTCCCACTTCTCCGATCCGATCGCATCGGTCGGCTCGGCGTCGGGCTCGCGGTCCTCGAGGTTCTTCGGGAGGGGGTTGACGATCTCCTCGTGCGGGATCGCCTTGAGTGCGTCGATCTCCTCGCGCAGCTCGGCGAGGTCGCTGCCGTCGTGTTCGGGGGCGTCGGGAGTCGAGGTCATGGCTCGAGCCTAGCGTCGGAGCCCCGGGTCGGCAGGGCTCATTAGGCTGGCCGTGTGAGCATGCGCGGCGGTGGGGGCGGGGGAGGCGGCGGACACCCCGGCTTCCGGCCCGTCGACACCGAGGCGCAGCGCCGCGCCAACGCGGAGGCGCCCGAGATCCCGGGCCTGGGCAAGCGGGTCGTCGGACTCTTCCGTCCGTACAAGTGGTCCATCCTCATCACGGGCCTGCTCGTCGTCGTCGGAGCGGGCATCGCGGTCATCCCGCCGCTCCTCGTGCAGCGGGTCTTCGACGATGCGCTGTTCCCGCTCGACGGATCGCCGCCCGACCTGGGGCTGCTCTGGCGGCTCGTGGTCGCCATGATCGTGCTGTTCCTGCTGTCGGCGGCGCTCGGCGTGGTGCAGACCTGGCTAACCTCCACCGTCGGCAACCGGGTCACGGGCGATCTGCGGGTGAAGCTATTCGACCACCTGCAGTCGATGGAGCTCGGCTTCTTCACGCGCACCAAGACCGGCGTCATCCAATCGCGCCTCCAGAACGATGTGGGCGGCGTCTCGGGGGTGCTCACCAACACGGTGACGAGCATCCTCGGCAACACCGTGACCGTCGTGGCCTCGCTCGTGGCGATGATCCTCATCGACTGGCGGCTCACGATCATCGCCGTCGTGCTCATGCCCTTCCTGGTGCTGGTCCAGCGACGTGTGGGCCAGGTGCGGGCCCGCATCGCCGGCGAGACGCAGGAGTCGCTCTCGGAGCTCACGGCCATCACCCAGGAGACGCTGAGCGTCTCGGGCATCCTCCTTTCGAAGTCCTTCAACCGGCAGCGCACCGAGGCGAGCCGATATGCCGACGAGAACCTCAACCAGGTGCGCCTGCAAGTGCGCCGGGCGATGAGCGGCCAGGGCTTCTTCGCCGTCGTGCAGGTCATCATGGCGAGCGTGCCCGCGATCATCTACCTGGTCTCGGGCTACCTGATCGGGGGCGGCAGCGGTGCCATCACCGCGGGCACCATCGTGGCGTTCACGACCGTGCAGGCCCGGCTGCTCATGCCGCTCATGGGTCTGATGCGCGTCTCGCTCGACCTGCAGACGTCGTCGGCGCTGTTCGCGCGCATCTTCGAGTACCTCGACCTCGTGCCGGCCATCCGCGACGATCCCGCCGCGATCGATGTGGCCGACGCGCCCGGTCCCATCGGGCGCATCGAGTTCCGTGATGTCGTGTTCCGCTACCCCGACGCCGCCGGCGACAGCCGGGCGACCCTGCGCGGCGTCTCGTTCGTGGCCGAGCCGGGGCAGCACGTCGCGTTCGTCGGGCCGTCGGGCGCAGGCAAGACCACCGTGCTCTACCTGACGCCGCGGCTCTACGAGGCATCCGGCGGTTCCGTGCTCTTCGCCGGTGAAGACGTGCGCCGCCTCAGCCAGGAGTCGATCGTCGACCACGTCGGCATCGTCTCGCAGGAGACCTACCTCTTCCACGCCACCATTCGCGAGAACCTCCGCTACGCGAAGCCGGCGGCGACGGATGCCGAGCTCGAGGCCGCGTGCCGTGCGGCCAACATCCACCACGTCATCGAGCGCTTCGAGCAGGGCTACGACACGGTCGTCGGCGAGCGCGGCTACCGGCTCTCGGGCGGCGAGAAGCAGCGCATCGCCATCGCCCGCGTGCTGCTGAAGGACCCGCCGGTGCTGCTGCTCGACGAGGCCACGTCGGCGCTCGACACCGTGTCGGAGCGCGTGGTGCAGGAGGCGCTGGATGCCGCGGCCCGCGGCCGCACCACCCTGTCGATCGCCCACCGGCTCTCGACGGTGATCGCCGCCGACGTGATCCACGTGGTCGAGGCGGGACGCATCGTCGAGTCGGGCACGCACGCGTCGTTGCTGGCGGCGGGTGGCCTCTACACCGAGCTCGCGGCCCAGCAGCTCGCTACGACGAAGATCCTCGAGGCCGAGGATGCCGAGCCGCCGGCCGACCACCCGGGCCGCCGGGCGGACATCGCTCCGGACGTTCCGGTGATTCCGGTGGACGAGGTGCTGGCGTCAGGCAGGGGCGCCGTCGAGGCGGACTGGCGCGAGGACTGAGGTCGGTCGTCAGGCCCAGGTCACCACACGCGGGCTGCGGCGACGGCGGTCGCGGCGGGCTCGGGAAGCTCCGGACCGTCGAACCGCGACCAGAGCGCTCGTGCGAACTCCCCGAGCTCCCGCCGGTAGTTCACGTCGGCGTGGTCGCGGGCGAGATCCACGAGCGGCGGCAGGTCCATGGCGAGGATGAGACGCACTCGGGATGCCGCTGCGCGCGCCTGGCCGGCGGCATCCAGCACCGCGATGCCACCCCTCAGCGCATCGAGGTAGTCGCGGAGCACCGGCAGTTCCCCCTTGTGCTGGGTGATCGACGAGCCGTCTGCCCGTTCGCGCCACTCGACCACCACATCGGGGATGACGTCGAACGCCTGGGCGCGCGTGTACATCTGCTGGGCGACGATCTGGTCCTCGTAGGCCTTGCCGACGGGGAACCGCAGGCCGGCGCGGTGCCAGAGGTCGGTCCGGCTCACCTTCGACCACGCGACGATGTTGCCGGATGCCTCGGGGTGCTGGTCGAGCGTCGTGCCGAGGCGCGTCGGGTCGGTGGCGGCCGCGACCCACGGCTGCACGATGCCCGCGGTGTAGCCGCCGGCGGTGTCGGGGCGCAGCCGCACGTACGCGCCGAGCGCGAAGTCGCTGCCGCTGGCCGTGAGCGTGCCGACGAGCCGCTCGAGCGCATGGGGGGTCAGGCGGTCGTCGGCGTCGAGGAAGCCGACGAACGGCGTGCGCACCAGGTCCAGCCCGCTGTTGCGCGCTGCGCCGAGGCCCCGCTGCGCGGGGTGGTGGACCACCTGGAAGCGGTCGTCGTCGGCGGCCGCGGCGTCGAACAGGGCGCCGGTCTCATCGGTCGACGCGTCGTCGACGAGGATTGCGGTCCAGTCGGTCCGCGTCTGGGCACGGAGCGAGTCCAGCGCCTCGCCGGCGTAGGCCGCAACGTCGTAGCCGGGCACGATCACGGTCACGGCGGAGGTCACGTCCCGATCCTACGGTCGCCCGAGGGCATCGGGATCCGTCGGCGGCAACCGCGCTGCGGCGCAGTGCGACGGTCAGCGATCGGGTGCCGAAACCGCGGCGACGGATGCCTCGACCGCGTCGGCGACGGCATCCAGCGGAGCGTTCAGCCAGCGGGGGAATGTGAACCGCACCGCCGTCTGCGCCAGCTCGGGCGCGATGCCCATCGCGACGAGCACGTGCGACGGCTCGTCGCTGCCCGCGGCGCAGGCCGAGCCGCTGGACGAGACGACACCGCGGCGCTCGAGCTCGAGCAGGACGGCCTCGCCGCCGGTGCCGGCGAAGGTGAAGCTCGCGGTGCCGGCGAGCCGGTGCACGGGGTGGCCCGTGAGCCGTGCGGACGGCACGCGCTCGAGCACGCGGGCGATGAAGCGGTCGCGGATCGCGCTGATGCGAGCGGATGCCTCGACCCGCTCCGCCTCGGCGAGCTCCAGGGCGGTGGCGAAGCCGACGGCGCCGGCCACGTCTTCGGTCCCGCTGCGGCGGCCGCGCTCCTGCCCGCCGCCGTGCAGCAGCGGCTCGAGCGGGATCCGGCCGCGGATGCCGAGCACCCCGGTGCCCTTGGGCGCCCCGAGCTTGTGCCCGGCGAGCGAGATCGCGTCGTAGCCGAGCTCCACCGCCGACAGCGACAGCCAGCCGGCGGCCTGCACGGCGTCGAGGTGCAGCGGCACGCCATGCTCACGTGCGGCGGCGGCGATGGCGGCGACATCCTGGACCGTGCCCACCTCGTTGTTGGCGTACCCGATGCTCACCAGCGCGGTGTCATCGCGGAGGCTTCCGGCGACGGCATCCGTCGACACGCGTGCGTGCGCGTCGACCGGCACCCGCGTTGCCGCGAACCCGTGCACCCGCTCGAGGTACGCGACCGACTCGAGCACCGACTCGTGCTCGATCGGCGTCGTGACGACGTGCACCCTGCCCGGGTGACCGTCGGCTTCCGCGCGGCGCAGGGCCGTGGCGATGGCGATGCCCTTGATCGCGAGGTTGTCGGCCTCGGTCCCGCCGGAGGTGAAGACGATGTCGCCGGCGCGCAGCGCGAGCACCCGGGCGACGCGCGCGCGGGCATCGGCCAGTGCGTCGGCAGCCGCCTCGCCGACCGTGTGATGGCTCGACGGGTTGCCGTACCAGCGGGTCAGGTACGGCATCATCGCCTCGAGCACCTCCGGGCGCACCGGCGTGGTCGCGGCGTTGTCGAGGTAGAGCATGCTCATCGGCTGCGGCTCCCTTGGTTCAGGGGGCGTCGATCCGCACATCGAGCCCCAGATCGAGCGCGCGTGCGGAGTGGGTGAGGGCGCCGACCGAGATGACGTCCACGCCGGTCTCAGCGATCGCGCGCACCGTGTCGAGGGACACGCCGCCGGATGCCTCGACCGTCGCCCTGCCGGCGATCTGGTCGACGCCCGCGCGCAGCTCGTCGAGCGAGAAGTTGTCGAGCATGATCGTGCCGATGCCGGCGGCCAGCACGGGCTCGATCTGCTCCAGCCGGTCGACCTCGACCTCGATGTGCGTGGTGTGGGGGAGGAGGTCCTTCGCGGCGAGGAGCGCTGCCGTGGGGGAGACGCCCTTGTGCGCGAGCACCGCGAGGTGGTTGTCCTTCGCCATGACGGCGTCCGACAGCGAGTGGCGGTGGTTGCGGCCTCCGCCGTCGCGCACCGCCTTGCGCTCGAAGGCGCGCAGCCCCGGCGTCGTCTTGCGCGTGTCGGCGATGCGAGCGCGGGTGTGGGCGACCTCGGCGACGTAGGCGCCGGTGAGCGTCGCGATGCCCGACATCCGCTGCACGAAGTTGAGTCCGATGCGCTCGGCCGTCAGCACGCCTCGCGCCGACCCGGTCACGACGGCCAGCACGGCGCCGGGTTCGAACCACTCGCCGTCCTCGACGAGGAGCTCGACGTCGATCGCCGGATCGGTGAGCCGGAACGCGGCCGCGAACACCTCGCCGCCCGAGAAGACGCCGCGCTCCCGGGCCACCAGATCGGCGCGCGCGACGGCGTTCTCGGCGATCAGCGTCTCGCTCGTGAGGTCGCCCCAGGGTGCGTCCTCTTCGAGGGCGGCGGCGACCGCGCGGTCGATCACGGCCCGGGTCAGCATGCGACCGCCTCCTCGACGGCGGGCGCCGGTGTATCTGCAGAACTCCACAGATCCTGGCCCCGATCGGCAGCGCCCGCGGCCCGGAGGCGGGCTGGCGCGTCGATCCGTGGAGTTCTGCGGGCGGGGGCGAGAGCGGAATCCTCGACCGGTGCGTCGGCCCGGAAGTGCGCGCCGACGGACTCTCGGCGGGCGCGGGCCGCGGCGACGACCTCCGCCGCGACGAGCAGCAGATTCTCATCCTCGTACCCGTGCTCGGTGACCGGAGTCCGCAGCTGCTCGCGCCACTGGGCGATCACGGATGCCGCGTGCCCGAGTCCCTCCTCGTCGCGCACGAGTCCCGCGTGCTCCCACATGAGCTCCTGCAGCGCTCGCCGCGAGAACGCGCGCGTGGTCGGTGCGAGCGCGTCGTGCGCGAATGCCGCGGAGCCGGCGGAGCGGATGCCCGCGGAGATGGACGCGCCCTGGCCCGCGAAGGCGGGCCAGGAACCGGATGCCGCGTCGGCGGCGATCGCATCGCCGGCACGCGCGCCGAACACGGCGCCCTCGAGCAGCGAGTTCGACGCGAGTCGGTTCGCTCCGTGCACGCCGGTGCGGGCGACCTCACCCACGGCGTAGAGGCCCGGCAGGGAGGTGCGGCCGAACAGGTCGGTGGCGACACCGCCCATCAGGTAGTGGGCGGCCGGCGTCACCGGGATCGGCTCGCGCGCCCAATCGAGACCCCGTTCGCGCACGGCGCGGTCGATCGTCGGGAAGCGCCGCGCGAGGAACGCCGCGCGCTCGTCGGCGTCTGAGGAGTGGATGCGCGTCGCGTCGAGGAGCACCGGGCGTCCGCCCTGAGCCTCCATCTGCGCCGCGATCGCCCGGGCGACGACGTCGCGGGGCGCCAGCTCGCCGTCGGGGTGGGCGTCGAAGACGAACCGTCGCCCGTGCTCGTCGACCAGCGTCGCGCCCTCGCCGCGCACCGCCTCCGACACCAGGAAGGAACCGCCCACCGCCAGCCCGGCGGCGTCAGCCTTGCCTTCCAGCCCGGCGGCGTCAGCCTTGCCTTCCAGCCCGGCGGCGTCGGCCTTGCCTTCCAGTACCGTCGGGTGGAACTGGAAGAACTCGAGGTCGGCGACGTCGGCTCCGGCGCGGATCGCCGCGGCGATGCCGTCGCCCGTGGCCACCTGGGGATTGGTCGAGTGGGCGTACAGCTCGCCGGCGCCGCCCGTGGCAAGCACGACCGCGTCGGCCTCGAGGGTGTCGCGGCGGCCGGGGCCGGCACCCGTCTCACCGATCAGCAGCTCCACCCCGGTGACCCGTCGCGCGCCCGCGGTGGGCGCGGCGACCTCGTCGAGCACCAGGCCGACCAGGAAGGCATGCTCGATCACGGTGACGTCGCTCGCGCGCAGCCCGGCGACCAGCGCCTTCTCGATCGCCGTGCCGGTGGCGTCGCCGCCCGCGTGCAGGATCCGCGGATACGAGTGCGCGGCCTCGAGACCCTTCACGAGCCCGCCGGCGGCGTCGCGGTCGAAGGCGACGCCGAGGGCGATGAGCTCGCGGATGCGGGCCGGGCCCTCGTCGACGAGCACCCGCACCGCGTCGGGATCGCTGTGCCCGGCGCCCGCGACGAGCGTGTCGCGCACGTGGTCCTGGGCCCGATCGTCGTCGAACATGACGCCGGCGATCCCGCCCTGCGCGTAGCGGGTGTTGGCGTGCTCGAGCACGTCCTTGGTGACGAGCGTCACTCGGCAGCCGTGTTCGACGGCGTGCAGCGCGGTCAGCAGTCCGGCGATCCCCGAGCCGACGACGATCGCGCGCGGCTGTGCCGCAGGCACGGTCATGACGCGTTCTCCCAAGCGGCGGCGGGGGCTGCCGGCGGCTTGGCAGCCAGCATCCGCTCCAGTGCCAGGCGGGCGGGATCGGCGACGTCCTGCGGCACCTCGATGCGATTGCGCACCTCGCCCGCCACGAGCCCCTCGAGCACCCACGCGAGGTATCCCGGGTGGATGCGGTACATCGTCGAGCAGGGGCACACGACGGGGTCGAGGCAGAAGATCTCGTGCTGCGGGTACTGGGCGGCGAGGCGCTGCACGAGGTTCACCTCGGTGCCGATGGCGAACGTCGTGGGCTCGGCCGCGCCGGCGATGGCCTTGCGGATGTAGTCGGTCGAGCCGGCCTCGTCGGCGGCGTCCACGACCTCCATCGGGCACTCGGGGTGCACGATGACCCGCACACCGGGGTGCTCGGCGCGCGCCTTCTCGATCTGCTCGACCGAGAAGCGCCGGTGCACCGAGCAGAACCCGTGCCAGAGGATGACGCGGGCGCTCTCGATCGCGTCGACGGATGCCCCGCCCAGGTGCTTGCGCGGATTCCACATGGGCATCTGCTCGAGGGGGACGCCCATCGCCTTCGCCGTGTTGCGGCCGAGGTGCTGGTCGGGGAAGAAGAGCACGCGGCGGCCGCGCTGGAATGCCCATTCGAGGACGGTCCGCGCGTTCGACGACGTGCACACGATGCCGCCGTGGCGACCGACGAAGCCCTTGATCGCGGCCGAGGAGTTCATGTACGTGACGGGGATGACGGGCACCAGGCCGTCGGCATCCGTGGCATCCATGTCGCCGTAGACCTCGGCGAGCTGCTCCCAGCAGTCCTCGACCTGGTCGATGTCGGCCATGTCGGCCATCGAGCAGCCGGCGGCGAGGTTGGGCAGGATCACGGCCTGCTCGGGGCGCGACAGCAGATCGGCGGTCTCGGCCATGAAGTGCACGCCGCAGAACACGATGGCTTCGGCATCGGGGTGCTCGAGGGCCGCGTTCGCGAGCTGGAACGAGTCGCCCACGTAGTCGGCGTGGACGACGACCTCTTCGCGCTGGTAGAAGTGGCCGAGCACCACGACCCGGTCGCCGAGCGTCGCCTTGGCGGCGCGGACGCGGTCGGCGAGCTCGGCCTCGGACGCCTCGCGGTACTCGCGGGGCAGCTCTCCCTGGCGCGGGGAGCCGGTGGGGATGACGTCGCCCATCGACGAGCCCGGCCCGTAGCCGGGGCGCGTGTCGAAGTCCCACGGGCCGGCGGCCAGGTCGGTGTTGCAGGTCTCGTCGGTCGACGCTCCCGCGATGATCGCCTGGATCGCGTGATCCACCGACGCATCGGTCGGTGTCCGCTCCGTGGTGGCGGGCTGCGGCTGGAGGGTGATGTTGACGGCAGGCATGTCGGGCGCTCCGTTCGGATGGGTCAGTCGCGGGTGTCGAGCGGGCCGCGGTCGGCCAGCTCGACGTCCTTGTTGTAGCGGTACAGGCGCGCCGGGCGGTGGCTGCCGGTGCGGAATCCCTCGGTGGGGATGAGGGTGCCGGAGTTCTCGACCTGGCGGCGGAAGTTCGCCGGGTCGAGTCGTCTGTCGAGGATCGCCTCGTACACCTCGCGCAGTTCGGCGAGGGTGAACTCATCGGCGAGGAGGCCGTGGGCGATGCGGCTGTAGCCGACCTTGTTCCGCAGGCGCCACAGTGCGTACTCGACGATCTCGTTGTGGTCGAAGGCGAGGCGGGGGAGCGTCGCCGCATCGAACCAGGCGACATTCTCGACCGAGGCGTCGGTGATCTCGTCGGCCCGCAGGAGCGCCCAGTACACGATCGAGACGACACGCGTGGGGGAGCGGTCGACGGCGCCGAAGGCGTACAGCTGCTCCAGATAGCTCGGCGCGAGGCCGGTCGTCTCAGCGAGGGTGCGGGATGCCGCGGCGGCGAGGCCTTCGGCTGCATCGAGCCAGCCGCCGGGGAGCGCCCACTGGCCCTCGTGCGGATCCCGGGTGCGCCGCACGAGCGGAAGCACCACCCGGACGGCGTCGCTGCCGGGCAGGCGCCGGAGCGTGAAGATCACGGTCGACACCGCGACGCGCGTCGCATCGGCGCCGGTGGCTGAGCCGGGGGCGGGGACTTCGGAAGCTGTTCTGGTCATGATGACTCTAACTGTCGGAATCGATCATAGTGTCACTGCGACCAGAAGCCAAACCGCGGCCGTAACGCACCTCGGCTGCGGCGCGCGCGAAGGAACCGTTGCCAAGACGTGACGTACGTGCGGCTGCTGAGGGGTGCGAACGGGAGGGAATGTTTGTTAGGTTTACGTCCAAACATTTGTTAGGGCTCAGTACTTAATGAATGCCGGTGCCCGCGCACCTTCCCTTCCTGCAATGCCGCACGAGAGAAAGAACCAACGATGATTCGAAACGCGAAGCGCCGAGCGGCGCTCATCGCCGTGGCCGGGACAGCGATCCTGGGCATCGGCCTGTCGGGCTGCGCCGGTGGTGGCGGCGACGACAACGGCGAGTCCGAAGGGCGCACCCTCCGGGTCTGGGCCGGCAGTCAGACACCGATCGAGGCCAACTTCAACCCGTTCTCGCCGAGCGTGCTGCACGCCGCACTCGGCCCGATCTACGAGCCGCTGTTCTTCTACAACAAGACGGCCGACGACGCTCCCGCGCCCATGCTCGGCGAGAGCTTCGAGTACAACGAGGACGGCACCGTCATCACGGTGAAGCTCAAGGAGGGCGTGAAGTGGAACGACGGTGAGGACTTCACCGCCGACGACGCCGCGTTCACCTTCAACTACGAGCCGAACCACCGCGACGGCCTCATCTCGGCCGAGGCCACGGACGAGAGCACCGTCGTGCTCACCTACGAGACGCCGCAGTTCACCAACGAGTTCCAGATCCTCGGCACCACCTGGATGCTGCCCGAGCACATCTGGTCGGAGGTCGACGACTACACGACGTTCACCGACGAGGAGCCGGTCGGCACCGGCCCGTACGTGGTCGACAGCGTGACGGATGCCTCCTACACCGTCGTCGCCAACGAGGAGTTCCGCGACGAGGGCGTGCCCGCGATCAAGAAGCTGCAGTACATCGGCATCGACGCCAACCAGTCGGCCCAGGATCTGCTGACCGCGGGCGAGCTGGACTGGACCGGCATGTTCGTGCCCAACCCGGACTCGGTCACCTCCAACGGTGTGATCAGCATGCTGAACACGCCGCAGGACCCCACCGTCCTCTACACGTGTGCCAACGCCGACCTCGGCTGCGCCGGCCCGCAGACCGACGTCGCCGTGCGCCAGGCGCTCAACGTCGCGATCGACCGCGGCACCATCAAGGAGAAGGCCTTCGTCGGCCTGACCGGCGACATCTCGCCGACCTTCGCGCTGCTGCCTCGCGACCAGAAGTGGGTCGGCGACCCGGCCAACGAGATCAGCCCTCAGTCGCCCGACGCCGCGGCCGCCGGTGAGATCCTCGAGGCCGCCGGTTACGCGAAGGGCGGCGACGGCTTCTACGCGAAGGACGGCGCCCCGCTCGAGCTCAGCCTCCTCTCGGTCGACGGCTGGACCGACTACAACGACGCAGCGAAGCTCATCAGCGAGCAGGCCGCCGAGGCCGGCATCAAGGTCAACGCCTCGACGGTGCAGTGGCAGGAGTTCTCGGACGCCCGCCAGACCGGTCAGTACCAGCTGATCATGGGCGGCGTCATCGGCACCTCGGTCGCCGACCCGTTCCAGATCTACAAGGACTGGTTCGCGGGTGAGTCGACGTCGCAGGTCGGCCAGGAGGTCCCGTCGGGTCGCTGGAACTTCAGCCGCTACGACAACCCCGTCGTCAACGAGGCCGTCGCCGCGGCGGCCGCCACCGACGACGAGGCACTGAAGCAGGAGGCGTACGCCGCCCTCCAGGCCGAGATCGTGCGCGACCTGCCCTACATCCCGCTGGTCATCAACGCCACCCAGACGTTCTTCAACACGAAGGACTTCACGGGCTGGCCGACCGAGGAGGACCTGTACGCGTTCCCGCCCGCCTGGGGTTCGGTCGCGTCCGGCTACGTCCTCCAGCACCTGGAGCCGGTGAAGTAATGCAGAACCGGGCAGAGGCCGTGGCACGGAGGAGCAGGCCGCAATGAAGTTCTATGCGCGGCGGATCGCGTTCTACGTGGTGACACTGTGGGCGACGATCTCCCTCAACTTCCTCCTGCCGAGGCTTCTGCCCGGTGACCCCGCCGACATCCTCCTCGCGAAGATGCAGCGGGCGGGCGGCGAGCTCAATGAGACGACCGTCCGAAACATCAAGGCCCTCCTCGGCGGCGACACGTCGTCGATGTGGGAGCAGTACGTCGCGTACTGGGGCCGGATGCTCCAGGGCGACCTGGGCGTCTCGGTCACGAAGTACCCGACGCCGGTCACCGAGCTGATCGCGGCGGCGCTGCCGTGGACGGTCATCCTCGTGGGGATCGCCACCGTCATCTCGTTCGTGCTCGGCGTCGGCATCGGCGCCTGGGTGGGGTGGCGGCGGGGCACCTGGGTCGATCACCTGGTGCCGTTCACCACGGTGCTGCAGTCGATCCCGTACTTCTGGCTGGCGCTCGTGCTGGTGGCGATCTTCTCCGTCGCACTCGGGATCTTCCCGATCTTCGGCGGCTACGACGTCTGGGAGTTCCCCAACGGCCCGGAGTGGAGCTGGGACTTCATCGGCAGCGCGATCTACCACGGCTTCCTGCCGGCGCTGACGATCGTGCTGAGCTCGGTCGGCGGCTGGCTGCTCGGGATGCGCAACATGATGGTCTCGACGGTGTCCGAGGACTACATCGTCACGGCGGAGGCCAAGGGGCTGAAGCCGATGCGCATCCTCCGCACCTACGCGACGCGCAACGCCGCGATCCCGTCGATCGCCGGCTTCAGCATCTCGCTCGGCTTCGTCGTGGCCGGCTCCATCGTGATGGAGCAGGTGTTCACCTACCCCGGCATCGGCAAGCTCATGATCCAGTCCGTGCAGAACAGCGACTACGCGCTCATGCAGGGCGTCTTCCTCGTGATCACCGTCGCGGTGCTCGCGGCGAACTTCATCATGGACATCGTCTACGGATTCATCGACCCGAGAGCGCGTCACAATGTCTGAGAGGGTCGAAGTGACCGAACCGTCGACCGGCCGAGTCGAGAGCGTCCCCGAGACGCTCTCCGACCGCACCATCGACTCCGTCATCGTCGCGCCCGGCGCCCTCATGACGCCGCCCGTCGACGCCGAGGTCATCGCGGCACGGGACGAGGCATCCGCCGCCCGCCGCGGCATCCGGCAGCTGCTGCCGCGGATGTCGCTCAAGCTGGCGCTCGGTCTCACCATCGTCATCGGCATCGTGCTGTTCGGCATCCTCGGGCCGCTGTTCGCCCAGGATCCGATGGACTCCGACAACCCGGCGCTGTCGCCGCCGAGCCCGGAGCATCTCCTCGGCACGACCAAGCTGGGCTACGACGTCCTCGCCCAGCTCGCGTGGGGCACGCGCGGATCGCTCATGGTCGGCATCACCGCCGGTCTCATCGCGCTGGTGCTGTCGATCGTGTTCGGCATCATCGCGGGCTACAAGGGCGGCTGGTGGGACGAGATCCTCTCGCTCTTCACGAACATCATGCTCGTCATCCCGGGGCTGCCGCTCGTGATGGTGATCGCCACCTACATCCCCGGGCGAAGTTGGATGCTGGTGGCCGTGGTGCTCGGCATCACCGGCTGGGCGGGCTCCGCGGTCGTGCTCCGGGCGCAGGCGCGCTCGCTGCGGTCGCGCGACTATGTCGCCGCCAGCCGGGTGGCGGGCGAGAAGACGACGCGCATCATCCGCGTCGAGATCCTGCCGAACCTGCTCCCGCTGCTCGCGGCGCAGTTCCTCTTCGCGATCATCTTCGCGATCCTCGGCGAAGCGGGTCTGTCGTATCTCGGGCTCGGGCCGACCGGATCGATCACGTGGGGCACGATGCTCAACGACGCGCAGACCGGTCAGGCGCTCGGCACAGGCGCCTGGTGGTGGTTCGTGCCGCCCGGCCTCATGATCGCGCTGCTCGGCGCCGGCCTGTCGCTCATCAACTTCTCGATCGACGAGATCATCAACCCGAAGCTGCGCCTCGCCCCCGAGAACGCGCGCCGCGTGCGCAAGGCGAAGCGCGCGGGCCGTGGTGTCGAGGCCGTCCGCAGCACGAACGGAGCCGCCGCATGAACCGGGATGCCGTCCTCACGGCGCGCAACGTCTCGATCGAGTATGAGGTCGATCCGCCCGTCAAGGCGGTGCGCGATGTGTCGCTGACGCTCCACCGCGGAGAGATCCTCGGCCTGGCCGGGGAATCGGGCTGCGGCAAGTCGACCCTCGCGTACGGGGTCAACCGCCTGCTGAAGCCGCCGGCGCTGATGACGTCGGGTGAGATCGTGTTCCACGACCGCTCCGGAGAGGACATCGACGTCGTCGGGCTCGCCGACGAGGAGCTGCGCCGCTTCCGCTGGGACAAGGTGTCGATGGTGTTCCAGGGGGCGATGAATTCGCTGAACCCGGTCATCAACGTCCGCGCGCAGCTGTTCGACGTGTTCACCACCCACCGCCCCGAGATGTCCAAACGCGACAAGCAGCGGCGCAGCGAAGAGCTTCTCGAGCTCGTGGGCGTCGACCCGAAGCGGCTGTCGAGCTTCCCGCACGAGCTGTCGGGCGGGATGCGGCAGCGCGTCATGATCGCGATGGCGCTCGCGCTCGATCCGCAGGTCATGATCATGGACGAGCCGACGACCGCCCTCGACGTCGTGGTGCAGCGCGGCATCATCCGCGAGATCATGCGACTGCGCGAGCGGCTGGGGTTCGCCGTGATCTTCATCACGCACGACCTGCCCATGCTGATCGAGATCAGCGACCGCATCGCGGTCATGCTGCAGGGCGAGATCGTCGAGCTCGGCACCGCGACCGAGATCTACCGCGATCCGCAGCACGAGTACACCAAGAAGCTGCTGTCGAGCTTCCCGAGCCTGCGCGGCGATCGCGGCGACTTCGTGCGCACCGGCACGCAGCCGGTCTCGGCGACGCTGGGCTCGGCCGCGAACGTCCCGCTCGAAGGAGGAGCCGCATGACCGCCCAGCCACCGACCGCTGACGGACCGCGCACGCTCGAAGCGCGCAACCTGGTCAAGGACTTCCGGCTCCGCAGCGGGCTGAGCTTCTCCACCCTCCACGCCGTGAAGGATGTGTCGTTCACGCTCGAGGCGGGCCGCACGATCGCGCTGGTGGGGGAGTCCGGCTCGGGCAAGTCCACCATCGCGAAGATGCTGGCACGGCTCGAGACCCCGACGAAGGGGCAGATCCTGCTCGACGGCAAGCCGGCCGGCAACCGCAGCCGGGAGGTCGCGGCGTACCGCGGCGACGTGCAGATGGTGTTCCAGGACCCGTTCGCGTCGCTGAACCCGTTCCACTCGATCGAGCATCACCTCGAGCGCCCGCTGCGCATCCACAACCCGGGCATGGGTAAGGCCGAAGTGCGCCGGCGCGTGCTCGAGCTGCTCGACCGCGTGCGACTCACCCCGACCGACAAGATGGCGGAGCGCCGACCGCACGAGCTGTCGGGCGGTCAGCGCCAGCGCGTCGCGATCGCGCGGGCGCTCGCGCCCGGGGCGCAGTTCATCATCGCCGACGAACCCGTCTCGATGCTCGACGTGTCGATCCGCCTGGGCGTGCTGAACCTCCTCGCCCAGCTGCAGCGCGAGGACCACCTGGGAGTCCTCTACATCACCCACGACCTCGCGACCGCGCGCCACTTCTCGGACGAGATCCTGGTGATGTACCGCGGCGACATCGTCGAGCGCGGCCCGGCCGACACCGTCATACTCGACCCGCAGCACGACTACACGCGCACGCTGCTGGGAGCCGCGCCCGATCCCGAGAATCAGGGGAGGCTGCGCGACGAGGTGCGCAGGGAGCTGGCCGCGCCGCAGCACTGAGCCACCGCTCGCGCGCGATCACGACGCGACACGCCCGGAGTGCCCGTGGGGGTCGTCTCCCAGGCTGGATGCGTAGCCTGTCGAGACGGATCCTGACGGTCGGAAGGGGTGGGATGGTCGTCGTCGACGTGGTGATCGTCCTTCTCCTCATCGGGGCCTGCATCTCCGGAGTGCAACGCGGCTTCTTCGCCAGCATCGGCACGTTCGCGGGCATCGCCGCCGGCGCCTTCGCGGCGTACTGGCTCACGCCGCTCGTGAGCTCCTGGGTGCCGTCGCCCGTCTGGCGAGGACCGGCCGTGATCCTCGCCGCGATCGGCCTCGTCTTCGCCGGCGCGGCCATCGGCGCAGCGATCGGCGCGGCGCTGCGCTCCGGCGCGGACCGGCTCAAGCTCCGCGGCGTCGAGCGGTTCCTCGGCGGCATCGCGTCGGTGCTCGCCGCCGTCCTCGCGCTCGCCTTCGTGGCTCCGGCGATCGCCGTCGCCGGCATCCCCATCATCTCGTCCGCCGTCGCCTCGTCGAGCATCCTGCGCGGCATCGAGGCGGCCACCCCCGACCCGGTCGCCGCGGCGCTGGCACAGCTGCGCGGGGCGGTGCTCGAGGACAGCCTCCCGGGCCTCGGTCAGCTGCTCGGGCCCGGGACCGTCGACCCGGCGCCCCCGGTCGCTCTGGACGATCCCGAGCTGCAGCGGGCTGCGGCATCCGTCGCCCGGATCTCGGGCACCGCGTACGCCTGCGGGCGGGGATCGGCGGGGAGCGGGTTCGTCATCGCGGAGGACCGCGTCGTCACGAACGCCCACGTCGTCGCCGGCGTCGACACCCCCATCGTGGAGCTGCCGGGCGTGTCGGCGCGCGAGGGTCGCATCGTGTACTTCGACCCGATCGACGACCTCGCCGTGATCGCCGTCGACGACCTGGGCGCCGAGGTCCTGCCGTTCTCGGGGACGCTGGCCGCCGGCGACGCGGCGGCCGTGCAGGGATTCCCCTACGGGGGGCCGTTCACGATGGTGGCGGCCGGAGTGGAGTCCGTGGGAACGGCCAGCGTGCCCGACGTGTACGACGAGTCATGGAACCCGCGCGAGATCTACGCCCTGAACGCCGTGGTGCGGCCCGGCAACTCGGGCGGCCCGCTGCTCACCGACGGCGGCGCCGTCGCGGGTGTCGTCTTCGCCCGTGCCGAGAACGACGAGAACCTGGGCTACGCGATGACGATGGCCGAGCTCACGCCGGTGGCGGAGCGTGCGCCGTCGCTGTCGAACACCGTGTCGACGGGATCCTGCGTCGGCTGAGCCCGGTCGACCGCTATGCTTGCTGCGCAAGTCAATACGGCCCATCACCCGGGCGGGAGAGCCTCGGCAGCGCGATCGTCGAGCACCGAAGGAGCAAGCCTCCCCGCCAATCTCTCAGGTACGCGTACCGTTCGGGCAGGCCGACTCTGGAGAGTGACGCTGATGCGTCCGCCGAAGGAGAAAGTCGGATGCCTCGCACCCGGCGAAACTCTCAGGCCCATGACAGAGGGGGAGTTCACAGGCGTCGAGCGGCGCCTGCCCGTCAGCGACCGGGAGAACTCATGACAGACCACCGCCCTTCGGACTCGCGGACGACCGTGCTCCATGACCGCCACGAGGCGCTGGGCGCCTCGTTCACCGACTTCGGCGGCTGGCTCATGCCCGTGCGCTACACGTCCGATCTCGCGGAGCACCACGCGGTGCGCACGGCGGCCGGACTCTTCGACATCTCGCACATGGCCGAGTTCGGCGTCGACGGGGCCGGCGCCGGGGCGTTCCTCGACTACGCGCTGGCCGGCGCGATCTCCTCGATGCGCGTGGGCAAGGCGAAGTACTCGCTGGTGCTCGACGACTCGGGCGGCATCGTCGACGACGTCATCGTCTACCGCATCGCGGAGCATCGCTTCCTCGTGATCGCGAACGCGGGCAACCGCGATGCCGTCGGCCGCGCGTTCGCCGCGCGCGTCGAGGGGTTCGACGCAGAGCTCGACGACCACACCGACGACATGTCGCTGATCGCCGTGCAGGGCCCCATCGCCCGTGCCGTGGTGGAGGCCACCCCCGGCATTGTCGATGTCACGCCGTCCTTCGCCGACCTCGGCTACTACGCGTGGTCGTCCGGGTCGTTCGACGACGCCCCCCTGTTCGTGGCCCGCACCGGGTACACCGGCGAGGACGGCTTCGAGCTGCTGATCCCGAACGCGGCCGCGCCGGCCCTGTGGGACGAGCTGCTGGCCGCCGGCGCACCGCTCGGACTGGTCCCCGCCGGCCTCGCCGCGCGCGACACGCTGCGCCTGGAGGCCGGGATGCCGCTCTACGGCCACGAGCTCTCGCGCGACATCGTCCCGGCACAGGCCGGCCTCGGCCGCGTGGTCGCGGTCGACAAGGACGACTTCGTCGGCAAGTCCGGACTCGCGGCGGTCATGACGCCCGACGCCCCGGTGCTCGTCGGCCTCGCCTCCGAGGGCCGTCGCGCGGGCCGCGCCGGCTACGCCGTGTTCGACGCCGCCGACGCCGCGCCCCCGGTCGGCGAGATCACGAGCGGCGCGCTCAGCCCGACACTGGGGCACCCCATCGCGATGGCGTTCGTCTCGCCGGCGGCCGCCGCGACCGGCACCCAGCTCTTCATCGACGTGCGGGGGACCCGCATCCCCGCGACCGTGACCGCCCTGCCTTTCTACCGGAGGAACTCATGACCGACCTCACCGCCCTCAAGTACACCGCCGAGCACGAGTGGGTCGCCCTCGACGGCGACACCGCGACCGTCGGCATCACTTCGTACGCGGCCGACAAGCTCGGCGACGTCGTGTTCGTCGAGCTCCCCGCGGTGGGCAGCACGGTCACTGCCGCAACCGTCGTGGGCGAGATCGAGTCCACCAAGTCGGTCGGCGAGCTCTACGCGCCGCTGACGGGCGAGGTCGTCGAGGTCAACGACGCCGTGGTCGACGACCCGTCGCTCGTCAACGCCGACCCGTTCGGCGCCGGCTGGCTCGTCAAGCTCACGGTCGACCCCGCCGCCGTGGCCGAGCTGCTCGACCGCGACGCCTACATCTCGCTCACGGGCGGCGCCGAATGACGGGCCTGTTCGCCGATCGTCACATCGGAACGGATGCCGCAGCCCAGCGCACGATGCTCGACGCCCTGGGCTACGACGGCGTCGATGGCCTCGTGCAGGCGGCGGTGCCGGCATCCATCCATGCGAAGCCGCGCCCGACGAGCGACATCCCGCCTGCCGCGACCGAGGCCGAGGCGCTCGCCGAGCTGCGCGAGCTGGCCTCGCAGAACCGCACGGCTCGCCCGATGATCGGCCTCGGCTACTACGACACGCTCACGCCGTCCGTGATCTCGCGCAACGTGCTCGAGAACCCCTCCTGGTACACCGCCTACACGCCGTACCAGCCCGAGATCTCGCAGGGGCGCCTCGAGGCGCTCATCAACTTCCAGACCATGGTGACCGACCTCACCGGGCTCGCGACGGCGAACGCCTCGATGCTGGACGAGTCGACCGCCGTGGTCGAAGGCATGCTCGTGGCGCGGCGCGCCTCGAAGTCGGCATCCGACGTGTTCGTCGTCGACGCCGACGCGCTGCCGCAGACGAAGGCGCTGCTGGCCCATCGGGCGGCCGCTGTGGGCATCGAGCTCGTCGAGCTCGACCTCGCCCACGGTGCGATGCTTCCCGACGAGCACTTCGGCGTGCTGGTGCAGTATCCGGGCGCCTCGGGGCACGTGTGGGACCCGTCCGGCGTCGTCGACGCGGCGCATGTCGCGGGCGCGCTCGTGGTCGCGGCCGCCGACCTCCTCGCCTTGACCCTGCTGCGCTCGCCGGGGTCGTTCGGCGCCGACGTGGCGGTGGGGACGACGCAGCGCTTCGGCGTGCCCCTCGGCTTCGGCGGACCGCACGCGGGTTACATGGCGGTGCGCCAGGGGCTCGAGCGGCAGCTGCCGGGACGCCTCGTGGGCGTCTCGCAGGATGCCGCGGGCCACCCCGCGTACCGGCTTGCCCTGCAGACGCGTGAGCAGCACATCCGCCGCGAGAAGGCCACGTCGAACATCTGCACGTCGCAGGTGCTGCTGGCCGTGATGGCCTCGATGTACGCGGTGTACCACGGGCCGGAAGGGCTCCGCGCGATCGCCACGGATGTCGCCAAGAAGGCGGAGGCGCTCGCCGCCCGGCTGCGGTCGTATGGACTGTCGCTGCGCTCGGACGCGTTCTTCGACACCATCCGCGTGGCGACGCCGGGCGCCTCGCGCCGCGTGATCGAGCGCGCCCGCGAACGCGGCTACCAGCTGTTCTGGGCGGACGACGCGACGGTCGGCGTCTCGGTCGACGAGACGACGACCGCCGACGATCTCGCCGCGGTCGCCTGGGCCTTCGGGCTTCCCGAGGACGAGTTCCTGGGGTCGGGCGCGCAGGGCGAGCGCGCGGTCCCGTTCACGGATGCCGAGCCCCTCGCCGGCGTGCCTTCGGGGCTGCGCCGCGTCGAGGAGTTCCTCACGCACCCGGTGTTCAACACCCACCGCTCCGAGACGGCGATGATGCGCTACCTCAAGCAGCTCTCCGACCGGGACTACGCACTCGATCGCGGCATGATCCCGCTGGGCTCGTGCACCATGAAGCTGAACGCGGCGACCGAGATGGCCGCCGTGTCGTGGCCGGAGTTCTCACGCGTGCACCCGTTCGCGCCGGAGGCCGACGTCCACGGCTATCTCGCGCTGATCGAGCAGCTCGAGGTGTGGCTCGCCGAGGTGACCGGCTACGACGCGGTGTCGCTGCAGCCGAATGCGGGCTCGCAGGGCGAGCTCGCGGGACTCATGGCGATCCGGGGCTACCACCGCGCCAACGGCGACCGGGCGCGCACGGTGTGCCTCATCCCGTCGTCCGCGCACGGCACCAACGCCGCGTCCGCCGTGCTCGCCGGCATGCGCGTCGTGGTGGTCGCCTGCGACGACGCCGGCAACGTCGACCTCGACGACCTGCGCGCGAAGATCGCGGCGCACGCCGACGAGCTGGCGGCGCTCATGATCACGTACCCGTCGACGCACGGCGTCTACGAGCACGACGTGCTCGAGATCACCCAGGCCGTGCACGACGCGGGCGGACAGGTGTACATCGACGGCGCCAACCTCAATGCGCTCCTCGGGTACGCCCGCTTCGGCGATCTGGGCGGCGACGTCTCGCACCTCAACCTGCACAAGACGTTCGCGATCCCGCACGGCGGCGGCGGCCCGGGCGTGGGCCCGGTCGCGGCGAAGGCGCACCTCGCGCCGTACCTGCCGAGCCACCCGTTCTCGCAGCGCAGGGACCACGCCGGCGGCGTCTTCGACGGCGGACCGATCTCGGCCGCACCGCACGGGTCGGCCGGCATCCTGCCGATCTCGTGGGCGTATGTGCGCATGATGGGCGCCGAGGGCCTGCGCGACGCGACCGCCGCCGCGGTGCTCGCGGCCAACTACATCGCCGTGCGCCTCCGGGAGCACTACCCAGTGCTCTACACCGGCGAGGACGGCCTCGTCGCGCACGAGTGCATCCTCGACCTGCGGCCGCTGCGCGAGGCCACCGGGGTCACGGTCGACGACGTCGCCAAGCGACTCATCGACTACGGCTTCCACGCCCCGACGATGTCGTTCCCTGTTGCGGGCACCCTCATGGTCGAGCCGACCGAGTCCGAGGACCTCGCCGAGATCGAGCGCTTCATCGAGGCCATGATCGCGATCAAGGCCGAAGCCGACGCCGTCGCGGCGGGGGAGTGGCCCGCCGGCGACAACCCCCTCGCGAACGCCCCGCACACGGCCGAGGCCGTCGTGGTGGGCGAGTGGACGCATCCGTACTCTCGCGAGATCGCGGTGTACCCCGTTCACGCGCAGATCCGCACCAAGTACTGGCCCCCGGTCCGCCGGATCGACCAGGCATACGGCGACCGCAACCTCGTCTGCGCCTGCCCGCCCATCGAGGCCTTCGCCTGAAGAACTCGTCCTGCAGCTGTCCGTGAGCGATGGGATGCCGGTGCCCCCGGCATCCCATCGCCTTCACGTCGCGGGAGTCGGTGCCGGCGTCGGTGCGGGCGTCGGGGTCGGCTGAGGTATCGGGGCGAAGACCTCGGGCCACAGCGCGGCCGCGAGGGGGTAGCCGACGAACGCGACGATGTCCAGGAGGGTGTGCGCGATGACGAGGGGCATGATGCGCCCCCATCGGCGGTAGCACCAGCCGAAGACCACGCCCATCGCGAAGTTGCCGACGATCGCGCCGAAGCCCTGGTAGGCGTGGTAGGCGCCGCGCAGGGCCGCCGTCGTCAGGATGATCGACCAGTCGTTCCAGCCCAGCCGGCGGAGCCTGTCGAACAGGTACCCGATGAAGATGACCTCTTCGGTGAGCCCCGCCCGCAGCGCCGACAGCAGCAGCAGGGGCACCGTCCACCAGGCCGCGTCCAGGGGCGAGGCGACGACGGCGACCGTGATGCCCAGCGCGCGGCCCGCCGCGTAGAGCGCGAGACCCGGCAGGCCGATGACGGCGGTGAGCAGGATGCCGCGGCCGAGGTCGCCGCCGAACCGGGTGAAGTCGAGGCCCATGCGCCGCAGTGCGTTGCCTCCGGGCTCCCAGAGCAGGTAGACGACGAGCGCCACCAGCGCGAGCGCGAAGAAGACGGACAGCAGCTGGTACAGCACGTCCCAGAAGGCCGCGGCATCCCGCGAGGGGTTGAGCTGGGTCTGCTGATTGCCGATCGGTGTGGGGCGGAGCAGGGCCCGAGTGAGGGACAGAACCGAATAGAGTGCCGATTGGCCCACCGTCACGGCGAGGACGATCCAGATCTCCCACGTGAGGCGCCGGCGCTCGAAGGCGGGGGCACGGTCCGACATCGTCGGGTTTCTCACGTCCGAGGGGCGGTTCGGCGCGGTCATCTTGTCAGATTGTCACACTTGGCTTCAGTTGAGTTAAGGCTCTGTAACGTTTTCGTCCATCGTTTTGACCATCTCATCACCCGTGCATAAGGTTTTCCCATCCGCGCCCCCGTATGGCCCCCGTCCTACGTGTGCGCACCTACCCTGCACAGGAGGAACAGTGAGAATTAAGCGCATCTCGGCCGCGGTGGCGCTCACCGCAGCCGGCGCACTGGCGATCTCGGGCTGCGCCGCCGGTGGCGGCGAAGAGACAGGCGACGACTCCGGTCTCGTCGAAGGCTCGTCGATCACCGCGGCGTGGAACCAGGCGTTCTACTCGGCCAACGGCAACACCTCGTTCGGCAACGCCACGGCGAACAACAACATCAACTACCTGACCTATGACGGGTTCTCGTACTACAACAACACGCCCGAGCTGGTGCAGAACACCTCGTTCGGCACGTACGAGCTCGTCGAGGAAGACCCGCTGACGGTCAAGTACACGCTTGCCGACGACGTCACCTGGTCCGACGGCACCCCGATCGACGCCGCCGACCTGATGCTCAACTGGGCCGCTCTGTCGCGTTCGCTCGACACGCCTGACTTCGACCCGTCGGACTTCACCGACGCCGAGACCGGCGAGTTCACCGACGCCTTCCCGACCGACGTCATCTACTTCGACAGCGGTGCCAGCCCGGACGCCCAGTTCGGTCTCGTGCACGACACGCCCGAGGTCAGCGAAGACGGCAAGTCGATCACGATGGTCTACTCGGCTCCCTACGTCGACTGGGAGGTCGCGTTCGGAACCCTCGGCACGATCCTGCCTGCGCACGTGGTGGCGAAGAACGCCCTCGGCCTCGATGACAACGAAGAGGCCAAGCAGGCCGTCCTCGACGCCATCGAGAGCGAGGACGCTGCGGCGCTCGCGCCGATCTCGGCCTTCTGGAACTCGGGCTTCAACTTCACCGAGCTGCCGGATGACCCGGAGCTGTACCTCGCGAGCGGTCCTTACATGATCAAGGACTTCGTCGCCGACCAGTACATCACTCTGACGGCGAACCCCGAGTACAAGGGTGAGAACACCCCGAACATCGAGGACATCACCGTCCGCTTCATCCCCGACCCGCTCGCGGCCGCTCAGGCGCTCGAGAACGGTGAGGTCGACGTCATCTCGCCCCAGGCGACCGCTGACCTGAAGACCGCGCTCGACGCGATCGACGGCATCACGGTGCAGACCGGCGTCGAGGGCACGTACGAGCACCTCGACCTGCAGTTCGAGAACGGCAAGAACCCGGAGAACATCTTCAAGGACCCGAAGGTCCGCGAGGCGTTCCTCAAGACGGTTCCCCGCCAGGAGATCGTCGACAAGCTCATCAAGCCGATCGTCGGCGAGGACGCGCTCCTGCGCAGCTCGCAGAACTTCGTGCCGGGCTCCGAGGGCTACGACGACTCGGTCGCGAACAACGGCTCCGACGCGTTCGCCGAGGTCGACATCGAGGGTGCCAAGGCGCTCCTCGCAGAGTCGGGCATCACCAACCCCGAGGTCTGCATCCTGTATGCGTCGAACAACCCGCGTCGTGTCAACGAGTTCGCCCTGATCCAGGCTTCGGCCAACCAGGCCGGCTTCAACGTCACGGACTGCGGCTCGGACAAGTGGGGCGGCCTCCTCGGCACGCCCGGTGCGTACGACGCCGTGTTCTTCGGGTGGCAGTCGACGAGCCTCGCCGTGACCGACTGGTCGGCGACGTTCAAGACCGGCGGCATCAACAACATGAACTTCTACTCGAACCCTGAGATCGACGCGCTGTCGGCTGAGATCTCGTCGGAGTTCGACGCGGAGAAGCAGATCGAGATCAAGCAGGAGGCCGACAAGATCCTGTGGAGCGACTTCTACGGGGTCACGATCTTCCAGTTCCCGGCAGTCACGGGCATCAGCGACCGTGTGGAGGGCATCGACGCGTCGATCCTCGCTCCCACGATCTTCTGGAACACGTGGGACTGGGCAGTGACGGACGCCGGTTCGGAGGAGTAATCCGACGTAGAGGTTCCTCCGGGTCGCGATCCGGTTGATTCCTCAGGTGGGGTGCAGGTCTCCTCAGGAGACCTGCACCTCACCCGCGTAAACTCCTCCCAGCGCGGTGCGCGGTGACGGACAAAATCCGGTCCGCGCATCCGGCGCTGATTCATCGATAGGTAGGCGGCCAATCCATGGCTTCATTCATCTTCCGGCGATTGATCGCATCCGTGCTGGTGCTCTTCGCCGCCACTTTCCTGATGTACATCCTCACGGCGCTCTCGGGCGATCCGCTGCAGGACATCAAGGAGAGCAGCGCTCCCAACAAGGCCGAGCTCATCGAAGCTCGCACCAAGCTCCTCAACCTCGACGTCCCGCCGCCGCTGCGCTACTTCCTGTGGCTCGGCGCCCTCTTCCGCGGCGACTTCGGGGTCAGCATCCAGAACCAGCAGGTCAATGCGCTCCTGGGCAATGCGCTCGCGTCGACGCTGACGCTTGTCACCACCGCCACGGTCGTCGCCATCATCCTCGGTATCTCGGTCGGCATCCTCTCGGCGCTGCGCCAGTACACCGGCTTCGACTACGGCGTGACGCTCATCGCCTTCCTGTTCTTCTCGCTCCCCGTGTTCTGGGTCGCGGTGCTGCTGAAGCAGTACGGCGCGATCCGGCTCAATGACTGGCTCGGCGAGCCGACGATCTCCATACCCGTGATCATCGGCATATCGCTCGGCGCGGGTCTCATCTGGATGTCGCTCATCGGCGGCAGATGGCGTCGCCGCCTGATCGTCTTCGGCCTCTCGGCCGTCGCCACGGGCGCGGTACTCGCGGTGCTGTCTGCGACGCAGTGGTTCGCCGACCCGAACATCGGCATCTTCGTCTTCGGCTTCCTCGCCGTGGGCATCGCGTTGGGCGTCACCGCCATCTCCACGGGCCTGCGCAACCGCAATGCGGTGTACGCCTCGCTCATCGTGGCCGTCATCGGCATCGCGCTGTACATGCCGATGCAGAACTACATCCTCAACAACATGACGCTCCCGGTCTTCCTCGGGCTGGCCGTGCTGGCGGTCGTCGTCAGCGGTGCCGTCGGCTGGTTCATGGGTGCACCTGATCGCGCACCCGTGGTCCGCACGACGGCGATCGTCGGCCTGCTCGTCGCTGCGTTGATCGCTCTCGACAAGTACATGTCGTACTGGGAGGTCTACTCGAACTCCAGCAAGATCCGCGGGCGGCCGATCGCCACCGTCGGGGCGTCGACCCCGGGACTCGGCGGAAACTTCTGGGTGCAGGGAATCGACCTGTTCACCCACCTGCTGCTCCCGACGATCGCGATCATCCTCATCTCGTTCGCCAGCTACACCCGCTACTCGCGGGCCAGCCTGCTCGAGGTCATGAACCAGGACTACATCCGCACGGCGCGCGCGAAGGGCCTCACCCAGCGCACGGTCGTGGTTCGCCACGCGTTCCGCAACGCGCTGATCCCGATCACGACGATTATCGCCTTCGACGTCGGCGCGATCATCGGCGGGGCGGTGGTCACCGAGACGGTCTTCGGCTGGACCGGCATGGGCCGCCTGTTCGTCGCCGGACTCGGTGCGCACGACCCGAACCCCGTCATGGCGTTCTTCGTCGTGACCGGCACGATCGCCGTCCTCTTCAACCTCATCGCGGACCTCGTCTACGCGGCGCTCGACCCCAGAATCAAGGTGGGCTGACATGAACACCTCCATCACCGAGCAGCCCGGGACCGAAACCCAGGCTGTCGCCGAGATCTCCATCGAGCAGAAGGAGACCGAGGGCCTCAGCCAGGGTCAGATCGTCCGCCGCCGGTTCTTCCGGCACCGCGGTGCGATGGTCTCGGGTGCTGTGCTGATCCTCATCATCCTGCTCGCCTTCACGTCGGTGGGCGTCAACCTGTGGGGTCTTCGGATCCCCGGGTGGTGGCCGTACTCGTGGGACGAGATCGCCCCCAAGATCAACAACGGTGTTCCGACGCTGTCGCTGTGGCCGTTCCAGATCGGCGAGCACCCGTTCGGTCAGGACGAGGTGGGCCGCGACATCTTCGCGGTCGTCATGCGCGGTGCGCAGCAGTCGATCATGGTGATGGTGATCGCGGGCGTGCTCGCGACGACCATCGGTGTGGTCATCGGCGCGGCCGCGGGTTACTTCGGCAAGTGGCGTGACAGCGTGCTGATGCGCTTCACCGATGTCATCATCACGATCCCGCTCATCGTCATCGGCTCGGTGCTCGGCAACGCGTTCGGAAGCCTGGGCGCCGCGGTGCTCGGTGTGGTGATCGGCATGTTCGCCTGGACGACGATGGCCCGCCTCGTGCGTGGCGAGTTCCTGACGCTGCGCGAGCGGGAGTTCGTCGACGCCGCGCGCGTCTCAGGCGCGCGTGACCGCCGCATCATCTTCCGGCACATCCTCCCGAACGCCGTCGGCGTCATCGTCGTGAACGCGACGCTGCTGATGGCGGCGGCGATCCTCCTCGAGTCGGCGCTGAGCTACCTCGGGTTCGGCGTGCAGTCGCCCGACACGTCGCTCGGCAAGATCGTGTCGGACAACCAGGCGGCGTTCTCCACCCGCCCGTGGCTGTTCTGGTGGCCTGGCGTCTTCATCATCATGATCGCGCTCTGCGTCAACTTCATCGGCGACGGCCTGCGCGACGCGTTCGACCCGCGCCAGAAGAAGAAGCCGAGCGAGCGTGCCATGGCCCGTGCCGCTCGCGGCAAGGGCCCGGTGCCGGTCCTCGTCGACACCACCGCCTCCACCGACGCGCCGTCGGTGACCGTGGCCGGCGAAGCGGTGTACACCGGCGACGTCGTGAACTATCACGACCCCCGCCCCGAAGAGCCGGGCGACGTGCAGCACAAGCCGTTCGACCCGGAGCGGTGACGGTGCTGCTGTCAGACCAGCAGACTGATCGCGGCGGCTACGCCCAGCGCCGCGATCAGGACGATGGTCGCCCAGTGCCACGTCGTGGTCGACGCCTCGGGGTCGACGCCGCTGGCGAAGGCTCCCGCGCCGCGCAGCTGCTCCCAGCGGCCACGGATCAGCTGGGCGAGGTTGCCGCTCATCGTCGTGACGGCATCGGCGGGCCGCAGCTCGCCGGCGCCGCCGCGGGCGGTTTCGCCGATTCCTTCGAAATCGCCGGGCGCGAGGCCCAATGTGCGGTGACGGCCAGGCGCCGGCGCCGCCCACACTCCGATCCGCCCCGCAGCGGTGTGGAGGGTGAGCGAGAAGCGCGTGTCGATCGACTCGATCGAGGGCCACGGCACGAAATGCGTGCGCAGCACGTTCTCGACCGTGATCCCGTGCTCCTCGACCCGCAGACCCGGGCGCCAGAACAGCGCCCACGCCAGGGCGGCCACGAAGACGAGCGGCCACATGTACCGCACCGCCGAGGCGGGATCCGACCAGAACAGCGCGGCGATTCCGAGGCCGCACATGACGATGGTCACGACAGCGAGGACACGGCTGAAGACGGGCCGGTAGACGACCTCCTGGAACGACATGACCTCAAGCTTTGCAGATGGGACATCACGAATGACTGACACGACGGGCACGGACGCCGGTATCGCGGCGTCGCGGGACGCCGTTCCGGAGACGATCCTCGAGGTCAACAACCTCGGCGTCGAGTTCTGGGTCGAGGGCCAGTTCTACCCGGCCGCGATCGACATGAACTACGAGGTGCGCCGCGGCGAGGTCCTCGCCATCGTCGGTGAGTCGGGCTCCGGCAAGAGCACGAGCTCGATGTCGCTGCTCGGCCTCCTTCCCGAGAACTCGCGCGTCACCGGATCGATCAAGCTGCTCGGCCGCGAACTGCGCGGGGTGGATGACGCGACGCTCCGCTCGCTGCGCGGAAGAGAGATCGCGGTCATCTTCCAGGAGCCGATGACGGCGCTGAACCCGGTCTACACGATCGGGTTCCAGATCATGGAGGCGCTCCGCTCCCACGATCGCTCGATGACCCCCTCCGAGGCCAAGGCGCAAGCGATCGAGCTGCTGACCATGGTCGAGATGCCGAACCCGGCGCAGTCCTTCAACAAGTACCCGCACCAGCTGTCCGGCGGTCAGCGGCAGCGCGCGATGATCGCGCAGTCCATCTCGGGCGACCCGCTCCTGCTCATCGCCGACGAGCCCACCACGGCGCTCGACGTGACGGTGCAGGCAGAGGTCCTGGATCTGCTGCGCAACCTCCACAAGCGACTGGACTCGGCGATCATCCTCATCACGCACGACATGGGCGTGGTGGCCGACCTCGCGGACCGCATCATGGTGATGAAGGAGGGCGTCGTCGTCGAGTCCGGCACGGTGGATCAGATCTTCCACGCGCCGAAGCACGAATACACCCAGCAGCTGCTGGCATCGGTCCCGCACCTCGGTCTCGGCGTGCTCGAGACGTCGCCCGCCATCCCCGAGGTCGTGGTCGCAGCGGAGGCCCTCACGTCCGTCTCGTTGATCCGTGAGCGGGCCAGCGAGGCTGCGGAGATCATCGAGACGCGCACGCCGGTGCTCGCGTTCGAGGACGTCGCGATCGACTATCCCAAGCGCGGCCGCATCCCCGCGTTCCGCGCGGCCGAGCACATCGACCTGGCGATCTACCCGGGGGAGATCGTCGGTCTCGTCGGCGAGTCGGGTTCGGGCAAGACCACGCTCGGGCGCGCGGCGATCGGCCTGCTGCCGATCGCGGAGGGCAAGCTCACCACGGTCGGCGCAGACATCTCCGACGCTTCGCAGAAGGATCTGTTCGCGATCCGCCGCCGCACCGGCATCGTCTTCCAGGACCCGGCGTCCTCGCTCAACCCGCGCATGCCCATCGGCCAGTCGATCGGCGAGCCGATCCTGCTGGCCGGCCTCGCCAAGGGGAAGGCGCTCGACAAGCGCGTCGAGGAGCTGCTGGCGCAAGTCGAGCTGCCTCGGTCGTACCGCAACCGCTTCCCGCACGAGCTGTCCGGCGGTCAGCGGCAGCGCGTCGGCATCGCCCGTGCCCTGGCACTCGCTCCCGAGCTGCTCGTCGCCGACGAGCCGACCTCGGCGCTCGACGTGTCAGTGCAGGCGCGGTTCCTCGACCTGCTCCAGGAGCTGCAGCAGGAGCTGCAGTTCGCCTGCCTCTTCATCAGCCACGACCTCGCCGTGGTCGACATCCTGGCCCATCGCATCGCGGTGATGCACCACGGGAAGCTGGTGGAGGCCGGCACCCGGGACGAGATCCTCCGCGGCGCGAAGGACCCGTACACGCAGCGCCTCATCGCTGCGGTTCCGGTGCCGGATCCCGAAGAGCAGCGGGTGCGCCGCGAAGCGCGTGCGGCGCTCCTGGCCGCGGGCCTGGAGGGCTGACGAGAGCGCCGAAAGGCGACACACAGGAGCGCCCAATAGAATGGGGATGCCGGCACTCCGGCATCCCCATTCTCTTTCAAGGATTCCCTCATGGCGCGCGCCCTCCGTCCGGACCTCCGCAACGTGGCTATCGTCGCTCACGTCGACCACGGCAAGACCACCCTCGTCGACGCGATGCTGCGCCAGACCGGCTCGTTCGGCTCTCACGAGCACATGGAAGAGCGCGCGATGGACTCGAACGACCTCGAGCGCGAAAAGGGCATCACGATCCTCGCGAAGAACACCGCGATCACCTACAAGGGCGTCCACACCGAAGTGCCCGTGACGATCAACGTGATCGACACCCCGGGTCACGCCGACTTCGGCGGCGAGGTCGAGCGCGGACTGTCGATGGTCGACGGCGTCGTGCTGCTGGTCGACGCGAGCGAGGGTCCGCTGCCGCAGACCCGCTTCGTGCTGCGCAAGGCGCTCGAGGCGAAGCTGCCCGTCATCCTGCTGGTCAACAAGACCGACCGCCCCGACGCGCGCATCCCCGAGGTCGAAGAGGAGGCGCACGACCTGCTGCTCGGCCTGGCATCGGACCTCGTCGACGACGTGCCCGACCTCGACGTCGACGCGCTGCTGGACGTTCCCGTCGTCTACGCCTCGGGCCGCGCCGGCGCCGCCTCGCGCAACCGCCCCGACAACGGCACGCTGCCCGACAACGACGACCTCGAGCCGCTGTTCGAGGCCATCCTCCAGCACGTCCCGGCCCCGTCCTATGACGACGACGCGCCCCTGCAGGCGTGGGTCACAAACCTCGACTCGAGCCCGTTCCTCGGTCGCCTGGCGCTCCTGCGCGTCTTCAACGGCACGCTCAAGAAGGGCCAGACCGTCGCCTGGGTGCGCTCGGACGGCAGCACCAGCAACGCCCGCATCACCGAGCTGCTCAAGACGCGCGCACTCGACCGCTACCCGGCGGAGAGCGCCGGCCCCGGTGACATCGTCGCCATCGCCGGATTCGAAGACATCACGATCGGCGAGACGATCGCCGACCCCGACGACGTGCGTCCGCTGCCGGCCATCACGGTCGACGACCCTGCCATCTCGATGACGATCGGCACCAACACCTCGCCGCTGGTCGGCAAGGTCAAGGGCCACAAGCTGACGGCTCGCATGGTGAAGGACCGCCTCTACCGCGAGCTCATCGGCAATGTGTCGCTGAAGGTGCTCGACATCGGCCGCCCCGACGCGTGGGAGGTGCAGGGCCGCGGTGAGCTGGCGCTGGCGATCCTCGTCGAGAACATGCGCCGCGAGGGCTTCGAGCTGACCGTCGGCAAGCCGCAGGTGGTCACGAAGAAGATCGACGGCAAGACGTACGAGCCGTTCGAGCACCTGACGATCGATGCCCCCGAGGAGTACCTCGGCGCGATCACGCAGCTGCTCGCCGCGCGCAAGGGCCGCATGGACAACATGACGAACCACGGCACCGGCTGGGTTCGCATGGAGTTCATCGTGCCGTCGCGCGGTCTCATCGGCTTCCGCACCGAGTTCCTCACCACGACGCGCGGCACGGGCATCGCTAATGCGATCTCGCACGGCTACGAGCCGTGGGCGGGCCACATCGTCACGCGCCAGAACGGCTCGATCGTCGCCGACCGCTCGGGTGTCGTCACCCCGTTCGCGATCATCGCGCTGCAGGAGCGCATGTCGTTCTTCGTCCAGCCCACGCAGGAGGTCTACGAGGGCATGGTCATCGGCGAGAACTCGCGCGCCGACGACATGGACGTCAACATCACCAAGGAGAAGAAGCTCACCAACATGCGCTCCTCGACCTCGGACTCGTTCGAGTCGATGACGCCGCCGCGTCAGCTGTCGCTCGAAGAGAGCCTCGAGTTCGCGCGCGACGACGAATGCGTCGAGGTCACGCCCGAGATGGTGCGCATCCGCAAGGTGAATCTCGACGCGACCGAGCGCGCCCGTGCGACGGCGCGCCTGAAGCGCCAGGACGCCAACGCCTGACGCGCGCCCCGCGTCCGTCCAGGAACGCCGAAAGGGTACATCTCCCCACGTGTGTGGCGGAGATGTACCCTTTCGCGATTCTCAGCGCGCCCGGACGGTCACCGTCACCGGCTTCGCGGCGGTGGCTCCGGCGGCGTTGGACAGGACCGCGGTGAACTCGTACGTGCCGGAGGGCAGCTCGCCGACGGTGGTGACCGCGTGCTGGGCGCCCGGCGTCGCCGCGACGAGCGGCTGCCGGTCGATCTCCACGCCGTCCTGGAACAGCACGTACTCGGTCGCGTTGGTGCCCCACCACAGATCGGCTGTGATCGACACGACGCCCGTGCGTGCGCCCGAGGCGGTGAGCACCGCTCGGCCGGGAGCGGCATCCGTCACCGTCACGGTATGCGTCCGTGACGAGGCCTCGCCGTGGGGATTGAGTGCGACGACCGTGTACTCGTAGGTGCCGTCGACGCGCCCCGCGATGTCGAACGCGGCGTGCTGCGCGGCGGGTGAGGCGCCGTCGATCCACTGCGCGTCGACGAGTGCGCCGTTCTCGTACAGCTTCACGACGGTCGCGTTCTGCCCCCACCAGAGGTCGGCCAGTATCCGGTAGTCGCCGTCGCGCAGCCCGGTGTCGCGGCCGTTGTCGTCCGAGACGGCGAAGGCCGCGGGTGCGGCGGTTGCGACAGGCGATCCGGACGACAGGATGCCGGCACCCGCGCCCGCGCGGACGATCGCCGCCACGTCGGCGACGGCGTCCAGTGCGTAGGGGTAGGCGTCGGCGGGGTCCCACCGGACGTCGGGGGAGAGCGGGGTCGCGGCCGTCGCGTTGTACGCCGTCAGCACGTCGGTCGGCTCGCCGTTCACGAGCGTGTCGCTCGCGCGGAGCTCCGTTCCGCCCCATCCGGCGATGATGCGCGAGACGCTCGACGGATCGACGAGCTCGACCGCGTTGGACTCGGCGACGATGCTGCTCTCTCTGCCCGCGCCCCAGAAGTACTGGAAGAACGGGTGATCCGGCGACGAGGCGGCGGTGGTGACATCCGTCTGCTCGTAGAGGTTGTTGTAGACGTGCACATCGCCGAACCGCACCCGCGGAGCGCGCTGACCGATGTCGGTCCAGCGGTTGTGGTGCTGCGTGACGCGGTGCTGGCCGCGGTCCTGCGTGCGCGAGTCGGACGAGCCGATGATGTCGGTCTTGTCGTGATGCTGGAACCAGTTCCACGACATCGTGACGAGGTCCGACCCGTGCGTCACGTCGAGCAGACCGTCGTGCACCTCGAACGGCCGGCCGTACACCGTGTCGAGGCTCGACGCGGGGTGGTCGCCGTCGTCGAACGTGTTGTGATCGACCCAGACGCTCGTGGACGTCCACACCGAGAGGTTGTCGTACGCCGAGTTCCAGTTGCCGCCGGAGTCGCCGGCATCCCATTGCGGGAAGCAGTCGTAGGCGTCCGACAGCGTCAGGTTGCGGACGATCACGTTGCGGGCATCGCGGATGCGCAGGGATGCCCCGACCACGCGCGCGTCGTCGCCGACGCCGACGAGGGTCACGTTCGAGCCGATGTGCTGCAGCGTGAGCCGGGCCTGCAGCGCGGCGGCCTCGACACGGGCCTGCTCGAGCGGGCCGGACGGGTCGACGCCCGGGCCGAACGCCGCGATGTAGTCGTCCATGTCGAATTGCGCGCCGGAGCCCGCGACCGTCACCTGGGAGGCGATGTCGTCGCAGGTGACACGAGTGCCGTCGGCGCGCAGCCAGGGATCGAGCGTGCCCGTCACGTAAACGATCCTCGGCACCTGGTTGTAGCGCGCATCGTTCTGCGAGCCGCCGGGTACTCCCGCGAGGGCGTCGCGCAGCTCCTGCCAGTCGTCGACGACGTACACCTCGGCCGGACCGGCGG
Organism: Microbacterium sp. B35-04; assembly: GCF_010634885.1. Lineage (NCBI taxonomy): Bacteria > Bacillati > Actinomycetota > Actinomycetes > Micrococcales > Microbacteriaceae > Microbacterium > Microbacterium sp. B35-04. The sequence continues at coordinate 91,453 of NZ_MWLP01000039.1, forward strand.
CTGTGCCGCCGGTGACGGGCTCGGCGAGGCGCTGGACGCGCTCCGGATAGGTCGGCCCCGACCACGAAGCCCACCCGTCGCCCGGCGCGATCACCTCGTGCCCGAGATCCACGGCGGGGGCGGGCGCGGGGTCGGCTGCCGATGCGGCTGCAGGCAGCGCCACCACGGGCGCTGCGGCCAGGGCCAGCGCGGTCGCCACGCCGATGCCGGCGGCCAGCGATCGCCGAGGTGTTCGGATGCGCCGCGCGGGCGTGTCGGTGGGCGTGGGCAGCGTCGTTCTCATGGGACTCCTTCGTCCGCGGCAGAATCCGTGATGAGAACGGGTGGTGGCACCCACAAGCGAGGAAGCGTTTTCTGCGTGTGTCCCCAGCATGCTCGCGTGGCCCGGAAAGCGCAATCCTCGACCTGTGCACATCCGATCCTCGTCCGGACTCGTCGCTAGCATGGCGACGTGACTCTCGATCCTCGTTTCGACGACGCGCACGGCGCCGGCGAAGCCAGACGGGCGGTGCGAGAGGGCCTCGGGGTCGCCATCGCGACCAGCGCTTACGGCATCTCGTTCGGGGCGCTCGCCGTCGCGTCCGGCCTCGACGTCTGGCAGACGTGCGTTCTGAGCCTCGTGATGTTCACCGGGGGTTCGCAGTTCGCGTTCGTCGGGATCGTCGGCGCCGGGGGACTGGCCGCGGCGCCGGCGGCGATCGCCTCGGCGGCGCTCCTCGGGATCCGCAACGTCGCGTACGGCATCCGCATGTCGCCCGTGATCGGCGCGGGTTTCTGGCGCCGCACCGCCGCCGCGCAGTTCACGATCGACGAGTCGACCGCCGTCTCGCTCGCGCAGCGCACGTCGCGCGCGCGCACGCTCGGATTCTGGGTCACGGGCATCGGCATCTACATCGGCTGGAACCTGTCGACCCTCGCGGGCGCGCTGCTCGGCGACGTGCTGGGCGACCCGCGGGCGTACGGGCTGGACGCCGCCGCTGCGGCCGCGTTCCTCGCCCTGCTGTGGCCGCGGCTGCGGGCACGCCAGCCCATTGTGGTGGGCATCGCGGCGGCCGTGGTGGCGACGGTGCTGACGCCGGTGCTGATGCCCGGGATCCCGGTGATCGTCGCGGCGGCCGTCGCGATCCTCGTCGGCTGGACGAACTGGCTCGGCAAGGACGACGGAGTGGATGCCGAGCCCGACGACGTGGCGGAGCGGGAGGGTCTGCCGTGACCATGTGGACTGCTGTGCTCGTGGCCTCGATCGTGTGCGTGGCTCTCAAGACCGTCGGCTACCTCATCCCCGCCCGCTGGGTCGAGGCGCCGACGCCGCTGCGGATCGCCGATCTGCTGACGGTGGCGCTGCTCGCCGCTCTGGTCGCGGTGCAGACCCTGGGCGCCGGTCAGGCCGTGGTGGTCGACGCCCGCGTCCCGGCGGTGCTCGTGGCGGCCGGCCTGCTGCTCCTGCGCGCGCCGTTCCTGGTCGTGGTGATGGCCGCGGCGCTCGTGGCGGCGCTGCTGCGGCTCTGGGGCTGGGCCGCGTAAGCCACATGAGCCCGGGCGCCGCCGGGCATGCCGTCCGGGCACGCCGACCTGGTCGGTAGCATCGAGTCATGCGTTCCTCCGTCCCCGCCCGCATCGGCAGCTGGATCGTCGCGCTGGTCGTCGGGCTGGTGTACGGCGTCGCCGGCACCGTCGCGCACTCATACGAGCTCGGCTGGTTCCCGCTCGGCCTCGTCCTCGCGGTGATCGGATCGGGAGCGCTGCTGCTGGCGGTCCGTCTCCTCACCTCAGACCGCTGGGCGACCCTCGCGACCGGCGGCGGCATGATGATCTCGACGCTGGTGTTCTCGGGGAGCGGCCCCGGCGGCTCGGTGGTCGTACCGCAGACCGGTCTGGCGGTGTTCTGGACCTTCGCCGTGCCGATTCTCGTGGCACTCGCCGTCGCCTGGCCGGATCGGACGCTCGCCGCCGACTGAGCGGACGACGAGCGACGAGCGACGACGGTGCGCCGGTAGACTGATCGCGTGACGTACGTGATCGCCCTTCCCTGTGTGGACGTCAAGGACCGCGCCTGCATCGATGAGTGTCCCGTGGACTGCATCTACGAGGGCGACCGATCGCTGTACATCCACCCCGACGAATGCGTCGACTGCGGCGCCTGCGAACCGGTCTGCCCGGTCGAGGCGATCTACTACGAAGACGACCTGCCCGACGAGTGGCAGGACTACTACAAGGCCAACGTCGAGTTCTTCGACGACATCGGCTCCCCGGGCGGCGCGGCCAAGGTGGGTGTCATCCACAAGGACCACCCGATCATCGAGGCGCTCCCGCCCCAGGAACACTGACGTGGGGGTCGCCGACCTCGCGGACTACCCCTGGGACGCCGTCGCACCCTACGCGGCGCGCGCCCGCTCGCACCCCGACGGCATCGTGGACCTGTCCATCGGCTCCCCGGTCGACCCGACGCCTGAGGTCGTCGCCGACGCGCTGCGCGCGGCGACCGACGCCCACGCCTATCCGCAGACCGTCGGCACGCCGTCGCTGCGCAGTGCGATCGCAGCCTGGTTCGACCGGCGCCGCGGGGTGCCAGGACTGACGTCCGACGACGTGCTCCCCACCGTCGGCTCGAAGGAGCTCGTCGCCCTGCTCCCGCTGCTGCTGGGCCTCGGACCGGGCGACATCGTCGTCCATCCCCGCGCGGCCTACCCCACGTACGAGGTCGGTGCGCGACTCGTCGGCGCCACGCCGGTCGCGTCCGACGACCCGGCGGAATGGCCGGTGGGCACCCGCCTGGCGTGGGTGAACTCGCCCGGCAATCCCGACGGACGCGTGCTCGACGTGGGCGCGCTGCGTGCCGTGGTCGACCGGGCCAGGGAGCTTGGCGCGGTGCTCGCGTCCGACGAGTGCTACGCCGAACTCGGGTGGGACGCACCCTGGGACCGGGACCCGGTGCCCTCGGTGCTGGATCCCCGGGTGACGGACGGCGACCTGCGCGGCATCCTGTCGGTGTACTCGCTGAGCAAGCAGTCGAATCTCGCCGGCTACCGCGCCGCATTCCTCGCCGGTGATCGGGCCGTGGTGGCCCGCCTGCTCACGGCGCGCAAGCATCTCGGCCTGATGCTGCCGCTGCCGGTGCAGGCGGCGATGGTGGCCGCCCTCGAGGACGACGCGCATGTCGCCGCGCAGAAGGAGCTCTACCGTCGCCGGCGCGAGGCGCTGCGGCCCGCGGTCGAAGCGGCGGGCTTCCGCATCGACGCGAGCGAGGCCGGGCTGTACCTGTGGGCGACGGAGGGCCGCGACGCGTGGGAGAGCCTCGGCCGGCTGGCCGACCTCGGCATCCTCGCCGGCCCCGGTCACTTCTACGGCGTGCACTTCCCGCAGCACGTCCGGCTGTCGCTCACCGCGACCGACGACCGCATCGCGGCGGCCGCAGAGCGCCTGCGGGCGGCATCCGTTCTCCCTCGCTGAGGATTCCTCCATCGGATGCCGGGTCCCTTTGGCCGTGTCAACAGTAGGCGCGGCGGCGCACTAGGCTGTAAGAACGCGGCGGCGCGGCATGCCCGTCCCGCCCCTCCGTTCTGACGCAGACCGCCCCACGGTGACGCTCAGGACCGGACGACACCCCCGGTACGACCAGAAATCGCGAGGAGGCGCCGTGAGCGACGCGGGCACCCACCAGGAGAAGGCCACCCTCACGATCGGTGATACGTCCGCCGAGTTCCCGCTGTTGCGGGGCACCGACGGCTCGCCGAGCGTGGACCTCTCCACCCTCACCCGCCAGACCGGCTACACGGCTCTCGACTACGGCTTCGTGAACACCGCGGCGACCAAGTCCGCGATCACCTACATCGACGGTGACCAGGGCGTGCTGCGCTACCGCGGCTATCCGATCGAGCAGCTGGCGAAGAACAGCACGTATCTCGAGGTCGCGTGGCTGCTCATCTACGGCGAGCTGCCCACGGCCGACCAGCTGGGGGAGTTCGACGAGAAGATCCGTCGCCACACGCTCCTGCACGAAGACCTCAAGCGGTTCTTCTCGGCGCTGCCGCACACCGCGCACCCGATGTCGGTGCTCTCCTCGGCCGTCTCGGCGCTGTCGACGTACTACGAGCGCCAGTCCGACCCCAACAATCCCGAGCACGTCGAACTGAACACGATCCGCATGCTGGCGAAGCTGCCGGTCATCGCGGCCTACGCGCACAAGAAGAGCATCGGCCAGGCGTTCCTGTACCCCGACAACTCGCTCGGCTTCGTCGACAACTTCCTCAAGCTGAACTTCGGCGTGCTGTCCGAGGTGTACCAGGTCGACCCGGTGATGTCACGCGCGCTGGAGCGCCTGCTGATCCTGCACGAGGATCACGAGCAGAACGCCTCCACCTCGACCGTGCGACTGGTGGGATCCACCGGCGCCAACCAGTTCTCGTCCATCTCGGCCGGCATCAACGCGCTCTACGGACCGCTCCACGGCGGCGCGAACGAAGCCGTGCTCGACATGCTGGCGCGCATCCGCGACTCGGGTGAGAGCGTGCAGCGCTTCGTCGAGCGCGTGAAGAACAAGGAAGACGGCGTGAAGCTCATGGGCTTCGGGCATCGCGTCTACAAGAACTACGACCCGCGCGCCAAGCTGGTGAAGGAATCGGCCGACGAGGTGCTGACCGCGCTCGGCGTCAGCGACCCCCTGCTCGATCTCGCGAAGGAGCTCGAAGAGATCGCGCTCAACGACGCGTACTTCCAGGATCGGCGCCTGTACCCGAACGTCGACTTCTACACCGGCGTGATCTACAAGGCGATGGGCTTCCCGACGCGGATGTTCACCGTGCTCTTCGCGATCGGCCGCCTGCCCGGCTGGCTGGCGCAGTGGCGCGAGGCTGCGGGCGACCCGCAGACCAAGATCGGCCGCCCGCAGCAGCTGTACATCGGCGCCGAGGAGCGGAACTACCCCGGTCTCTCCTGACCCCGCCTGGGTCGATGAGCGCGTCGCGCGTGTGATCGACGGCAGAGATGACGGATGCCGCGCCCCTCGGGGCCGCGGCATCCGTCGTTC
>NZ_MWLP01000004.1:0-4038 GCF_010634885.1 Microbacterium sp. B35-04
CCAGCGGGCGGAACAGCCGTGACGTCATCACGCCGGTGAGCGCCCGCAGCGTGGCCCCCTCGATTCTGCTCGCCGGAACCATGCGCTCGATGCCGCCGCCGGGGATCTGCTTGCCCCGCTCGGTGAACGGGGCGATGTCGTCGGCGTAGCGGCGCAGCGCGCCGACGGCGTCATCCGGTGTCGCGGCGAGGTGGGCCGCGAGGAGATGCGCACCGATGAGCGCGGTCGCCGTCCCCTGCCCCGTCATCGGCGAGCCGCACGACGCCGCATCGCCGAGCAGCACCACCCGGCCGTTCGCGACGTCCGGCACGTCGATGCGCACGAGCTCATCGAAGTACAGATCGGATGCCTCGCCCAGCGCCGCCAGCACGGCCGGGGCGTGCCAGCCGGCGCCGGCGATGCGCGCACGGATCAGCGCCTCCTGCGCGACCCGGTCCCCTCGCAGCGCCGGGTCGCGGTCCATCCGGAACGTGAGGATCGCCTTGGACGTCGTCGGGTCGAGGTCGGGGCGGATCCCGACTGTCGCCCCGGGCACGAACCTCAGCGCGAACCAGCCCGGCTCGAGGTCGGAGGGCGTGGGCAGGGTGAAGAACGCCATGTACCCGCCCAGGTACGTGGCGAACTGCTCCTCGGGCCCGAACGCCAGCCGGCGCGTCGCGGAGTGCACGCCGTCGGCGCCGACCACGATGTCGAACCGTGCCGCTTCGGCGTGCGCGAATTCGACGTCGGCACCGGCGTCATCCTGCGCGATCGCCGTGATGCGGTCGCCGAACCGCAGGTCGAGCAGACGAGGACGGGCATCGGCGGCCGTGCGCAGCGCATCGAGGAGCACTCGGGCCAGGTCGCCGCGCGCGATCTCGATCTCGGCGACGGCGCCTTCGCCGTCGAAGTCGGCCATCGACATCCGGCCGAAGACACGGCCGCCACTGCCGACGTACGCGATGCCCTCCTCGTGTACGCGGAACTGCTCGATGCCGACCATGATCCCCATGAGTTCTGCGACCTCGCGGCTCGCGCCGCGGAGGTCCACAGCCTGCCCGCCCGGGCGACGAGCGTCGGCGCGTTCGACGACGGTGACACGGATGCCTTTGCGCACAAGCTGCAGGGCGAGCGCGAGGCCAGCGATGCCCGCGCCGGAGATCAGGACGTGCGGTGTGCGGTCGAAGTCGTTCATGAGGCATCCCGTCAGTCGGACGTTTGTGTGAGACATATGTCTAACACAGGTGTTGGACGTTTGTCTAGCACGCTCGTCCAACTCCCGCCTAGGATGAACGCATGGGCAATCGCGAAGATCTGCTGGCGGGGGCGCGTCAGGTCATCCTGGAGCGGGGCGTCGCCAAGGCGACGGCCCGCGACATCGCCACCGCGGCGGGAGTGAGCCTGGCCGCGATCGGCTACCACTTCGGCTCGAAGGACGAGCTCGTCACCGCCGCGCTCATGGAGTCCCTCGGCAGCGGCATCGGCGACGAGATGGAGTCCGTGGTGCACGAGACCGCGTCACTCCCGTTGCTCCAGGGTTTCGCCGCGCTGTGGAACCGCATGCCCGACGTGTTCTCCGCCAACCGGGAGGCGCTGCTGGCGAGCCTTGAGAACTCCGTGCGCGTGCTCCGCGACCCGCAGGCAGGTCGTGCATTGGCGGATGCCGCGGCTGAGGGCCATGACGGAATCGCCGAGCAGCTGCGCGCCGCGCGTCCCGAGATGACCGACGCCGACGTCGCCGCGGTCGCCCAGCTCGACTTCGTGCTCGTGCAGAGCCTCGGCATCCTGTGGCTCATGAACCCCGCAGCACTGCCGACCGGCGACGAGCTCGCGCGTGCCGTCGCCGTCATCGCCTCCGACACGCCCGCATGACCCCGCCCGCCGCCCCTGTGCCACTGCGCTCCGCAGTCACATTTCGGCGTCTTCGCCCGGCCGGCATCCTCGCAAACTGACTGCGGACGCCTGGGCCTCGCGCTCCGCAGTCAGGTTATGCGCCCGCCGTCGGGTGCGCGGCGCAGAACGCGGCTGCGGAGGGAACAGGCCGAGGCGCCGAGCAGGGGAGGAGGGGAGGAGACGCGGAACGCCCCGGCGCACGGGGTGCGTCGGGGCGTTTCGGGCTGAGATACGGGGAGGTCAGCGGCCGCTGCGGCGGTTGGTGCCGTTCGGGCGGACGACCGAGCCAACCATGAGCTTGCCGGTGCCGTTCGACGTCGCGCGGCGGCCCTGCGTGCGGGGGTTGCCGGCGGGCTGCGCCGAACGGGCGTGGCCGGCGCTCTGGTCGCTGCGCTGGTGAGTGGCGCGGTCCTGCGTCGTGGCGGCATCGCGGCCCCGACCGGCGCCCTGACCCCGACCTGCGCCTTGCGCACCGGATCCGCCCTGGCCGGAGCCACGGCGGCCACCGCCGGCACCGGAGCCGGAGCGCGACGAGCCGTCGGCACCCTGGCGACCGTCGCGGGCGGCGCGCTTGCGCTGCGCGTTGGCGCCCTGGCTGGTGCCGCGGGGCGTCTCGACGACCGGAACCGGCTTGACGTACGCGGCGACCTGGCCGACGAGCGCGGTGACCGCGGGCGAGGCAGCCGTCACGACCACGGGCTCGACCGAGATCGCGGCCTTGCGCAGCAGCTGCGAGACATCGCGCTTCTGCTCGGGCAGCACCAGCGTGACCACGGCGCCCTCGGCGCCCGCGCGAGCCGTGCGGCCCGAACGGTGCAGGTACGCCTTGTGCTCGGTGGGCGGATCCACGTGGATGACGAGCTCGACGTCGTCGACGTGCACACCGCGGGCTGCGACATCCGTCGCCACGAGCACCTTGACGCTGCCCGCCGAGAACGCCGCGAGGTTGCGGTCGCGCGCCGCCTGCGACAGGTTGCCGTGCAGGTCGACGGCCGGGATGCCCTCGCCGGTGAGCTGCTTGGCGAGCTTCTTCGCCTGGTGCTTGGTGCGCATGAACAGGATGCGGCGGCCGGTGCCCGACGCGAGCGCCTTGACGACGTCCTTCTTGGCGTCGGCGTCGGCGAGCGTGAAGACGTGGTGCGTCATCGCGGCGACGGGCGAGTGCGCCTCGTCGACGGAGTGCAGCACCTCGTTCTGCAGGAAGCGGTTGACGAGCTTGTCGACCCCGTTGTCGAGGGTCGCGCTGAACAGGAGGCGCTGGCCGCCGGCCGGCGTCGCGTTCAGGATGCGCGTGACACCCGGCAGGAAGCCGAGGTCGGCCATGTGGTCGGCCTCGTCGATGACGGTGACCTCGACCGCGTCGAGGTGCACGAAGCCCTGCTTCATGAGGTCCTCGAGGCGGCCCGGGCACGCCACGATGATGTCGACGCCGGCGTTCAGCGCCTGCACCTGACGGTTCTGGTTCACGCCGCCGAAGATCGTGGTCGTGGTGAGGCCGTAGGCCTTGGCGAGCGGCGCGAGAACAGCGTCGATCTGCGTCGCGAGCTCCCGCGTGGGGGCGAGGACGAGGCCGAGCGGGCGGCCCTTGCGACGGTTGCCGCCGGCGAGCTTGCCGCCGAGGCGCGCGGCCATCGGGATCGAGAAGGCGAGCGTCTTGCCTGAGCCGGTCTTGCCGCGGCCCAGCACGTCGCGGCCGGCGAGCGTGTCGGGGAGCGTGTCGATCTGGATCGGGAACGCGGTGGTCTTGCCGTCCGCGGCGAGCGCGTCGACGAGGGGCTGCGGCACGCCGAGCGCGCCGAAAGTGGTTTCAGTCATGAGGGGATTTCTCCGGGCACACAGATGCCCTGTCGGTGGCCGGGGCGGATTTCGCCCACGGGTCGCCGTACGAAAGTCATCACCGGCATCGCGCGGCTGAGCCGGGCGGCGGCGGGAGGGGAAGCGTTCTACGACGCAAGAAGCGCATGAAGCGCTGCAAGATGATCCACCCTAGCAGGGTGCGGCTGGGCGTTCTCCGCAGGCGGTCAGTGAGCGAGTGGGAGAACGCCGCACGCCCTTGCCCGGTCGTTGAGGAGCGAGGAACGTGGTCGTTGAGCGACCTCGCGAGTCGAAACGCGGAGACGCAACGCCCCGCAGCCGGCGCAGACGAGCGGCTCAAGGCGTTTCGTC
>NZ_MWLP01000040.1:0-19375 GCF_010634885.1 Microbacterium sp. B35-04
GCGAGACGAAACGCAGAGACGAAACGCGCCAGACCCGACGCGAGCGCTCGGTCGCCAGCGTTTCGTCTTCGGGCGCCAGAGCGCCCTCCGCTCAACGACCGATATCCGTGGCCCGCGCGACGCGAGTATCCGTGGCCCGCGCGACGCGAGTATCCGTGGGCCAGCGCGACCCGAGGTCGGCAACTTACTCGCAATCCCCGCCCGGCACAACGGCGAAGCGCATTGGACGGAAGTGCCGTTGCCGCCGGCGCGAGCGGATGCCATCCTCGCCGCACACGCACGGCGCCGACCCCACGGCGGCTGCGGTTCACAACGCGAAGGAGCGTCGATGAAATCCACGTTCAGGCGGCTGTCAGCGGTGTCGCTGGGCATCGCCGCAGCTCTCGTCCTCACGGCCGGCCTCTCGACCGCCACGGCAGCGCCCGGCGGTCCCCACGCCGGATCGCCCACCCTCACCGCGTCGGAGTGCACATCGCTCGCCGGGCTCACGATCCCCGCGAAGGACATCGGACTGCCGACCAACGGCGCCGACGTCGAGACGGCGGTGTGGGATGCCGCCGGCAGCTACTGCGCGGTCACCGGCTGGATCCGTGCGGTCTCGGCACCGCAGGACATGCAGTTCCGTGTCAACCTCCCCGCCGTCTGGAACGAGCGCACGCTGCAGTTCGGCGGCGGCGGGTTCGACGGGTCCCTGGTCACCGCGACCGGCGCTTACACCGCTCAGCCGGCCGGCACCCCGACCGCGCTCTCGCAGGGCTGGGTCACCCTCGGCTCCGACGGCGGCCACCAGGGAGCGCCCGGATTCGACGGCACCTTCCAGCTCGACGAGGAGCTGTTCCTCAACTACGGGCAGTGGTCCGTCAAGAAGGCGCACGATGCCGCTGCGGTCGTCATCGAGGCGGCCTACGGCATGGAGGCCGAGTGGTCGTACTTCATCGGCGGCTCCCAGGGCGGGCACGAGGCCCTCGACGCGGCGGCGCGCTACCCGAAGGACTATGACGGCGTCATCGCGAACTACCCGGCCTACAACGTCACGATGATGCACGTGGGCGCGGTCAACTTCCGCGACGCGCTGCAGCTCGAGGGCGGCGCCGGGCACCTCAACTCCGCCGAGACGGCGACGATCACGAACGCGGTCTACGCCACCTGCGACGGGCTGGACGGCGCCGCGGACGGCATCGTCAGCAATGTCGCCGGCTGCGACGCGGCGTTCGACATCCAGTCGCTCGCCTGTCCTGCGGGAGTGGATGCCGCCGCCGTCGACACGTGCCTCTCGGACGTCGAGATCGCGGCCGCCGTGAAGATCAGCACCGACTACGACCTGGGCATCGACATCGAGGGCAACTCGATCTTCGCGAAGAGCGCACTCCTCGAGGGCGCCCTGTACCAGGGCTTCGCGGGCTTCGGCACCAGCGCGCAGGCGCAGGGGCTGCAGTTCGCAGTGTTCGAGGCCACCATGCGGTACGGCGTCGCGGGTGATCCCCCCGGCTTCGACCCGTACACGGTCGATCCGCTGGACTACGCCGACCGGGTGCAGGAGGTGGGCGAGATCATGGACGTGACGGATGTCTCGCTCAACCAGTTCCGCGCACACGGGGGCAAGGTCATCCTGACGCACGGCACCATCGACGACTTCATCACGCCGCACAACACGGTGCAGTACTGGGAGGCGCTCCAGGACGAGTTCGGCAAGCGCCTCGACAAGTTCGCGAAGTTCTACATGGTGCCCGGCTGGGGCCACGGCCAGGGTCGGTTCGTGGCGCAGTACGACGGCCTCGACGCCATCGTCGACTGGGTCGAACACGGCGTCGCCCCGTCCGGCCTCGTCGCGAGCGACGGCAACGCGGGCGCCGATCGCACGCGCCCGATGTGCGAGTACCCGGCGTGGCCGCAGTACACCGGCTCCGGATCGATCGACGACGCGAGCTCGTACGCCTGCGTGACGGGATGATCGCGCGAGCCGTCTCGTCGTGATGTGCGGAGGCCCCGGGGTTCGCCCCGGGGCCTTCGCTCGCGCCGATCAGCCGGCGGATGCCGACGGCAGGGTGTGGGTGTCGAGCGACGAGAAGTAGTCCAGCGATTTCCGAGAGGTGCTGGCGAGCGTCCGCATGCCGTGCCCGCCCGCCCCGCCCGCCGCCTCGAGCGCACGCGAGATGCCCGCCGCCGCCACGGTGAGGAGCTCGACCGCCGCCTGCGGCGAGGTGCCGTCGTTCGGCACGACGACACCCAGCGACGCGTGCACCAGGCCGTGCGCATCGAGGACCGGCACGGCGATGCCCCGTGATTCGCGATGGATGTGCCCGTCGGTGACCGCGAACCCGTCCGCCCGCACCCGGCGCAGCAGCGCTCGCAGCTCCTCCCCGGTGCGGATCGTCGCCGACGTGTATGCCGGCCAGCCGGCCGCGATGACGTCGGCCACGATGCCCGGCTCGGAGTGGGCGAGCAGCACCAGGCCGCTGGAGCTGACCGGCAGCGGCACGCGGCCGCCGATCACGGTGGCGTTGACCACGGCCTCCCGGGTCGAGAGGCGCTCGATGAAGAGCACGTCCCGCCCGCTCAGCACCCCGAGCTGCGTGTGCTGACGCACGCGCGAGTGCACGGCCTCCAGCCACGGCCGCGCGAGTTCGCGGAGGCCCAGGGCGCCGGGGGTCCGCGACGCGAACTCCCACAGCCGGATGCCGAGCCGGTACGAGCGGTCCGGCATCCGTTCGAGCAGGCCCTCCCGCTCGAGCTCGGCGACGAGGCGGTGGGTGGTCGACACGGCGAGGCCGGTCGCCTCCACGATCTCGGTCAGCGTGAGGAACGGGCGCAGCACGTCGAACGCCTGCAGCACCCGCAGGTGCTTGTGCAGGACGGACTCGCCGTCCGAGCCGCGTGCCACGTCGAACCTCCTTCGGGCGGCTAGGCCACTCCCGCGGTGCGCCAGCCGCCGTGATACTCCTGCCGCACGGTCTCGGCGTAGGGCACCGGGCTGACCACGGCGCGCACCGCGATCTGCTCGTGCGGCTCGACCGTGGTCTTGCGCGAGCCGCCGTCGGGCTCGCCCCACACCACGCGCACCTCCGCACCGATCGGCACGTCGCGATCGACCGTCGCGAGCGACAGGCCGCGCTTCTCGTTCGCGGTGACGCCGGTGAAGAGCGACAGCCCGACGTGACTGCCGTCCGCGTCGATGACGGCGTCGTAGTTCGACGAGCCGTAGTTCGCGTTCGGCAGGTCGAAGAACTGGTAGCCGGGTCCCTCACGATCGAGCACGCTCGTGAGGATCCGGCTCAGGTCCTCGTCGTTCCAGGCGAGCGTGACCTTCTTGCGCTGCGCCTCGGGATCGACCTGCTCGAGGGCCTCGCGGCCGATGAAGTCGTGGTCGAACTTCACGAACGAGCCGTAGCCGAGGTCCCACGGGTTGAGGTAGTAGTCCTCGACGTCGTCCGATACGAACGATCCGGCGAGGGCGTTGATCGCCTCGTAGCTGCTCGCCGGCAGCCACTCGCGGTAACGCCGCTCGATGTCTCCGCCGGTGTAGATCGCGGGAAGGGGCGACGGGATCCACCCAGACTCGAGAGTGTTCGAGGAGTAGGCGCGCGAACCGCACGGCTCGATGCCGAACTCGCGCCCCGCCTCGAGCACGGCATCCCGGATCCTCCCGTGCTGCGCGTACGGCCCCCAGATCTCGAGGCCGGGCGCTCCGGCCATGCCGTGCCGGAGCGTGCGCACGTGCTCGCCGGCGATCTCGAGCTCTCCCATGTGGAAGAACCGCACCTGCTCGACCTCGCGGCCCGCGAGCTTCTCGATGATCTGCCAGGCGTTCGGGCCCTGGATCTGGAAGCGATAGAACTCCCGCGTCACCGCCTCGCCGTACGGCCGCGACGGCGAGCGGTCGTCGTAGCGGGTCTCGACGTCGTAGCCGCCGGTCTCGGCGTGGAACTGCAGCCAGTTGGCGCCGGGCGCGCGGCCGACGTAGACGTACTCGTGCTCGGCGAGGTGGAACAGGATGCCGTCGCCGATCACCCCGCCGGTCGATGAGGTCGGCACGAACTGCTTGGCGGTGTTCACCGGGAAGTTCGCGAACGAGTTGATGCCGGTGTCCGACAGCAGCTTCAGCGCGTCGGGGCCGGTCATGAAGAAGTTCACCATGTGGTGCGTCTGGTCGTAGAGCACCGCCGTCTCGCGCCAGGCCTTCTGCTCGCGTCGCCAGTTCGTGAACTCCGCGGGCACGACGGGGTAGATGTAGGTGCCGAGCTGCGAGTTCCGCAGCATCTCGACGACGCTCCCCCGTTCGTCCATGAGCTCCTGCAGGTTGCTCGCCATGAGTTCCTCGACTTCCTCGTCCAGTGTTTCGGGGTGACCTGAGCGCGATGCTACGTGTCCGCTATACCTACGTCCAGAGGTATATGGTCGCCACGATTGTAGACAATTTGTTGACCATTTCGCCATGGGTGTGATTCGCTGGCCCCATGACAGACACTGCCGACACGCTCCTCGTCGTCAGCGCCCACGCCGGCGACTTCGTCTGGCGGGCAGGCGGCGCGATCGCCGCCGCGGCCCTCCGCGGCCAGCGCGCGGTGGTCGCCTGCCTGTCGTACGGCGAGCGCGGCGAGTCGGCCAGCCAGTGGCTCGACGGCAAGTCCTTGGACGAGATCAAGCGCATCCGCCGCGACGAGGCCGAGGCCGCGGCATCCGCTCTCGGAGCCGAGATCGAGTTCCTCGACCTGGGCGACTACCCGCTCGTCGAGTCGCGCGACGCCGTCTCGCGCCTGGTCGACCTGTACCGGCGCGTGCAGCCCACGGTGGTGCTCACGCACACGCTGCGCGATCCCTACAACGGCGATCACCCCGCGGCGGCGCGGATGGCGCTCGAAGCCCGCGTGCTGGCGCAGGCGATCGGCGTGGCGAACTCCGACGGAAGCTTCCCCTCGAAGGACGACATCATCGGCGCCCCGCCCGTCTTCTTCTTCGAGCCGCATCAGCCCGAGCAGTGCGATTTCACTCCGAACGTGCTGCTCGACATCACCGAGGCATTCCCGCGCAAGCGCGCGGCGATGGAGTGCCTGCCCGCGCAGAAGCACATGTGGTCGTACTACACCGACCTCGCGGTCCGCCGCGGCGTGCAGCTCAAGCGCAACGCCGGCCCCAACCTCGGACTCCCCCACGACACGATGGGCGAGGCGTACATGCGGCACTTCCCGCAGGTCACCCAGGCGCTGTCATGAGCGCGAGTGCGACCACAGGCGGGGGCGCGGTTCTGGACGGACGGATGCCGTGACCGCCGTCATCGTCACCGACATCGCCCGCCCAGACGCGGCGACCGTCGACGCGCTGGGCGTGCACGGCGTGGCGACGGTGCACGAGGCGATGGGCCGGACGGGACTCGTGGGTCCCGGCATCCGTCCCATCCAGGATGGCGTGCGCATCGCCGGCGCCGCCGTCACCGTGCTGAGCCACCCGGGCGACAACCTCATGATCCACGCGGCGATCGAGCAGTGCCGCGCGGGCGATGTGCTCGTCGTGACGACGACGTCGCCCTCGGTCGACGGGGCGTTCGGTGAACTGTTCGCGACGGCGCTCCACGCCCGCGGTGTGCGCGGGCTCGTCACCACGACCGGGGTGCGGGACGTCGCCGAGCTCCGCGCCCTGGGCTTTGCAGTGTGGTCGGCCGCGGTCTTCGCGCAGGGCACGGTCAAGGCGACGCCCGGCTCGGTCAACGTGCCGATCACCGTCGGGGCCGTCACCGTCGCTCCCGGCGACGTCGTCGTCGCCGACGACGACGGCGTGCTGCGGGTGCCACGGGTCGGGGCGGATCAGGCGCTCGCCGCCGCCGATGCGCGCCTCGCGAAGGAGGAGGCCGACCGTGCCGCGTACCGCGGCGGCGAGCTCAGCCTCGACCGCAAGGGGCTGCGGCCCCTCCTGTCCGAGCTCGGCATCGAGTACGTGACGCAGGCCGACTACGAGGCCCGGGGCGATGGGCGCGCCTGACGCAGCCTCGGCGGTGCGCGACGGCATCCGCTGCATGCTCATGCGCGGCGGCACGTCCAAAGGGGCGTACTTCCTCGCGTCGGACCTGCCCAGCGACCCCGCAGCGCGCGACGACCTGCTGCTGCGGATCATGGGATCGCCCGACCCGCGCCAGATCGACGGCATCGGCGGCGCCCACCCACTCACCAGCAAGGTGGCGATCGTGTCCCGTTCGTCAGTTGAGGGGATCCACGTCGACTACCTGTTCCTGCAGGTCGGCGTCGACACCGCGACCGTCGGCGACGCGCAGACCTGCGGCAACCTGCTCGCCGGCATCGGGCCGTTCGCGGTCGAGCGCGGCCTCGTGTCCGCGACCGGCGAGCGCACGACGGTGCGGATCCGGCTGCTCAACACCGGCGATCTCGCCACCGCCGAGTTCGCCACCGTCGACGGACGCCCCGAGTACGACGGCGACGCGGTCATCGACGGCGTGCCGGGCGCGGCATCCGCGATCGAGCTCGAGGTCGGCGGAGGCCCCGAAAAGCCGCTTCTGCCCACCGGCACCCCGACGGACGACATCGACGGGCACACGGTCACGCTCATCGACAACGGGATGCCGGTGGTGCTGCTGCGCGCGGAGGACTTCGGCGTGGCCGGCACCGAGTCGCCGAGCGCGCTCGAGCGCGATGCCGCGCTGGCCGGGCGCCTGGAGCGCATCCGACTCGAGGCGGGTCCGCGAATGGGGCTCGGAGACGTCGCGCAGCAGACGGTGCCGAAGCTGATCCTGCTCTCGCCGCCCCGCGACGGCGGCGCGGTCTCGACCCGCGCCTTCATCCCGGCCCGCGTGCACACGGCGATCGGCGTGCTGATGGCGGCATCCGTCGCCGCGGCGCTGCGCATTCCCGGCGCCGTGGGGCACGACCTCGCCGGCCCGCTCACCGGTGAGGAGACCGCCGTCGAGCATCCCAGCGGCACCTTCCCGTCGCGCGTGCGCGTCACCCGCGACGCCGACGGGACGTGGCGCGGCACCTCGTTCTCGCTCCGCACCGCCCGCAAGCTCTTCGACGGCACGGTCTTCCCGAGACCGCGCCCGTAACCGCACGAACGTCAGAGAGGACGCCCCCATGACCGCCGACACGTCGTTCGACGTCGCCCACCTCGCCCACGTCGAACTGCTGACCCCGAAACCGGCGGAGAGCCGGTGGTTCTTCGAGGAGCTGCTCGCCATGCGCGTCGTCGCCGAGGACGGCGACTCGATCTACCTGCGCACGTGGGACGAGTACCAGCTCTACACGATCAAGCTCACCGCATCGGATGCCGCGGGCGTGGGCCGCACGTCGTTCCGGGCGTCGTCGCCCCAGGCGCTCGAGCGTCGCGTCGCCGCCATCGAGGCGGCCGGGCACGGCACCGGATGGACCGAGGGCGACGTGGGCTGCGGACCGACGTACGGGTTCACCGACCCCGACGGCCATGCGATGGCGATCTTCTACGAGGCCGAGCGCTATGTCGCCGGGGACGAGGACCGGCCGGCACTCAAGAACCAGGCGTCTCGCTTTCCGGGGCGGGGCGTCAACGCCCGCCGCCTGGACCACATCAACTACCTCGCGAAGGACGTCGAAGCCAACGGCGAGTTCCTGCGCGACGCGCTCGGCATGCGGGAGTCGGAGCGCATCCGCCTCGACAGCGGGAAGTTCGCGGCGTGGTGGTTCCACTTCTCGCTGAAGTCCTACGACGTCGTCTACTCCGACGACTGGACCAAGCACGGCAACCGCCTGCACCACATCGCGTTCGCCCCCGACACGCGCGAAGACATCCTGAAGGCCGCCGACATCTTCCTCGAGAACGGCATCCACATCGAGTCGGGCCCGCACAAGCACGCCATCAACCAGACGTTCTTCCTGTACGTGTGGGAGCCGGGCGGCAACCGCATCGAGTTCGCCAACGCCGGCGCCCGCCTGTTGCTCGACCCCGATCAGCCCGTCGTGGAGTGGTCCGAGGCCGAGCGCCGAAAGGGCCAGGCCTGGGGCATGAAGACGATCGAGACCTTCCACACCCACGGCACCCCCGTGGTGGACGCCCCCGAGCACTGAGAGCACGGGCTCTCACCCGCTGGCCCGCCGCGGGCGGATGAGTCAGTCGGCCGACGAGTGCGCCTGGGGCTCCGGGACGAGCACCGTCGCCAAGCTGACCCGGCGCCGGCCTGCGTCGCGGGTCTCCGACAGGTAGGGCGCGAGGAGTTCCGAGAGCCCGGCCTGGATGGCAGCGAGGCCGGCGGCATCGACATACAGCGGAACGCGTCCGAAGCCGACGAAGTCGCGCAGTATCTCATCCTCGCTGTCGACGAACCGGTCGAAGTCCGCCGACAGGTCACCCAGGAAGGCGAGGAACGCCGAGCGCAGCTGGGCATCGCTCATGGCGCGCAGCTCGGCCTGGTCTACGTGAGCCATTCGGTCGCCCAGCGCCAGCGTGCGCTCCACTGCCCCGCGCACCCTGCGCTCCTCGACGATCGACAGGATGCCGGCATCGACGAGCGTCGCGACATGCCGGTACAGCGTCGCCTGCGTGACATCCGGCAGCGCGGCGCGCAGCTGTGCCGTGGTGACGTTGCGTCCGCCGAGCTGCTGGATGATCCGCAGACGCACCGGATGCATCACGACGTCGGCGATCGAGGAGTCGTTCACTCGGGCTCCATCTCATTATTATCAGCATGATAATGTTCTCTTCGTTAGAACGATTCTACCGAACGGGGGTACGAGGATGACGATGCTGATGGATCCAGTTCGAACCGAGTGCGAGGTGTCGCCATGACGCGCGCAGCGATCGAGGTGACGGGCCTCAGCAAGCACTTCGGCACTGTCCACGCGGTGACCGATGTGACCTTCACGGTTCGCGCGGGGCGCGTGACCGGCTTCCTCGGGCCGAACGGGGCGGGAAAGTCCACGACGCTGCGGATGCTGCTCGGCCTGATCCACCCGGATGCCGGAACCGCCCTCATCGACGGGCAGCGGTATCGCGACCTCGCCACCCCCGTCCGCGCCGTCGGAGCGGTGCTCGACATCGCGTGCGCTCACCCCGGGATGACCGCCTCCGCGCATCTGCGCACGATGGGTGCTCTCGCGGGCCTGCCGAGCGAGCGCGTCGACGCGGCGCTGGCCGCCGTCGGCGCGGAGGGCTTCGCCGGTCGCCGGATCGGCACCTTCTCCACCGGCATGCGACAGCGGCTGTCGCTCGCGACGGCACTGCTCGGCGAGCCGCGGATCCTGGTGCTGGACGAGCCGTCCAACGGCCTCGACCCCGCGGGCGTCGTTTGGCTGCGCGGGTTCCTGCGACAGTTCGCAGCCGATGGCGGTGCGGTCCTGATCTCGAGCCACCTTCTGAACGACCTCGAGCACAGTATCGACGACGTCGTACTCATCGACCGGGGTCGGATCACCTGGACGGGTCCGCTCGCCGACGTCCTCACCACCCGGCCCTCCCTCGAAGAGGCATTCCTTCATCTCACGCAGGAAGGTGCGCAGCGATGAACGCGATCCACGGCGAGCTCATCCGCCTCCTCGCGACCCGGCTCCCGCTATGGACGCTCCTGGCCGCCGTCTGCGCCGGCAGCATCACGGGACTCCTGGCCCTGATCGGACCAGAGAACTCGACGACGCCCATGCCCGGCATCGACACGACCCCGGGCGCCGGCCTGGTCGTCGGTCTCGGTGCCCTGCTGCTCTTCATCCCGGCTCTCATCGGCACCGTCGCGATCACCGGTGAGTACCGCCACCACACGATCGGCACCACTTTCCTCGCCGTGCCGCGACGCGGTCGGGTCCTGGGAGCGAAGCTCGCGGTGTACACGGTGCTCGGACTTCTCTACGGCGTCGTCGCCTCGGTCACGGCGGGGGTGACGCTGATCGGCGCTGCCGTCCTGCGCGGCGTGACTCTCGGCCTCAGCGCCGAGCAGCTCGTGGTCATGCTCGGGCAGCTCGCCGTGGCATCCACCGTCTATATGGTGCTGGGAGTCGGCATCGGCGCGCTCGCCCGCCACCAGCTCCTCGCGATCGGGATCGTGCTCGGATACTTCTACTTCCTCGAGCACGTCCTCATGCTGATCCCCGGCGTCAACGCGCTGTACCCGTTCCTACCGGGCGGCGCCACCGCATCGCTCACGCGCTTCACGTTCCTCACCGACGCGATCGCCGAGCAGACCGCACTCACCGCGGCACCGCTCGCCTCACCTGTCATGGGGGCGGCGATCCTCGTCATCTACGCGCTGCTCGCGGCCGGAGCGGCGCTCCTCGCCCCGCTGCGCCGGGATCTGCGCTGACCCCCGTCCGTCGTTTGACGCGTTTCGTCTCGCTTCACTCGCTCAACGACCGGGAGAAAGGCTCGGTCGTTGAGCGAGGGAGCGCCAGCGACCGAGACGAAACGTGCCCGGGTCAGCGCCAGACGTCGGCGGCGATGTCGACGACCTCGCGCACCTTGGCCCACTGCTCGTCCTCCGTCAGGACGTTGCCCTCCTCGGTGGAGGCGAAGCCGCACTGCGGGCTCAGCGCGAGCTGCTCGAGCGGGGCGAACGCGGATGCCTCGTCGATGCGCTTCTTGACGGCATCCACATCTTCCAGCTCACCGCTCTTGGACGTGATCAGCCCGAGCACGACCGTCTTGTCACCTTCGGGCAGGAAGCGCAGCGGCTCGAAGCCACCGGCGCGCTCGCTGTCGTACTCGAGGAAGTAGCCGTCGTACGCGGTGTTTCCGAGCAGCTGCTCGGCGACCGGCTCGTAGCCGCCCGACGAGATCCACGTCGAGCGGAAGTTGCCGCGGCACACGTGCGTCGTGACGACGAGGTCGTCGGGCTTGCCGTCGAGGATGCGGTTGAGGATGCCCGCGTACCGCTCGGCGATGCCGTCGGTGCGGATGCCGCGCTCCCGCGCCTTCTCGAGCTCGACGTCCGAGCAGAGATAGGCCCAGGCGGTGTCGTCGAACTGCAGATACCGGGCGCCGGCGTCGTAGAAGGCGGCCACGGCGTCGCGGTAGGCCTGGACGAGGTCGTCGACGATGTCGTCGCGTCCGTCGTACGCCGAGCCGTCGATATGTCCCGGCTCCAGCCGGAAGTCGAGCACCGTCGGCGCCGGGATGCTGAACTTGGGCACCGCGCCGGTCGTGCGCTCGAGCAGGCTCTTGAGCGAGCGGAAGTGGTCGAGGAACGGGTGGGTGTCGCTGAACCCGATCTTGCCGCTGATCTCCAGGCCGCGCGGGCGGGTCTGCACGCCCTGGAACTGGATGCCGTGATCGAGCTCGACCACCTCCACGCCGTCCAGCAGGCCGAAGAAGTCGAAGTGCCACCACGAGCGGCGGAACTCGCCGTCGGTCGCGAGCTTCAGGCCGGCGTCGGCCTCGCGTACGACGAGCTCGGCGATCGCGGTCTCCTCCGCGATGCGCAGCGCGTCTGCGTCGATCTGGCCGGACGCGAAGCGGCGGCGCGCCTCAGCGAGGTCGGTGGGACGGAGGAAGCTGCCGACGATGTCGGCGCGGAACGGCGGTGTTGACACCCTTCCCACGGTAGCCGATGCCTCCCCCCATAGGTACTCGCGCTGTCACAGAACGCCGTCCGGGGTGTGCGAAAAGCCGGGCCGGTCACCCAGACACGCCGATGACGGATGCCGCGCCGCGGCGTGTCGCGTCACCGGCCCGTGTTTCCGCACCGGGGGAATCCCCGCGTCACAGAACGCCGCCCGCGTCAGAACACGTACTCCATGAGGTCCGTGCCGAGGATGCGGAAAGCATCGTGGACGCGCAGGCGATGCGAGATCGACAGGTCGTCGAAGCAGACGATGAGCGCGTATGACACACCGGCACGAGGACCGGCCAGCACCCCGGCTTCGACGCGGATGCCGGCATCCCGGCCCGTCTTGTTGATGAAGAGCAGCCCGTGCTCGTCGTTCTCGTGCGAGAACGGGTCGAGGCCGGTGGCGGATGCCACGAGCGACAGGTCGTGGTTGAGGCTCAACCACTCGGCCACCTGGGCGCTCACGCTCGGCGAGACGACCTGCGAGTTGACCAGGGCGGCGAACACCCCGGCGAGTTCGCGGGCCGAGCCCAGGGCGAAGTGCGGGGCGTCGTCGGGGCCGCGCTCGTCGCGGAACCGATCGAGCAATGCCGAGCGCGACAGACCCAGGTCTTCGATGCGGGCCCGCACGGCGGGGAGGCCTACGCGCTTGAGCAGCGCGTTGGCCGCCATCGCGTCGCCGGTCGACGCGGTGAGCACCGCGAGGTCTGACAGGGGCAGGGCGGGCGCCTTCAGGTGCTGCCACACGCCGCCGACGCCGACCGGCTCGAGGTGCGCGCGGTCGATGATCTCGAGCGGCTCGAGCCGCCCCGCCTCGAAGGCGGCCGCCACTTCGATGAGCAGCGGCACCACGCCGAGGCCCGCGACCGGCAGCGTGACGAAGTCGTCGCCCGACAGCACCGCGGTGCCGCGGTCGAGATCGGTGATGCGCACCGAGATCTTGGCCCCCGACTCCGCGAGGTCGTCGAGCGCCTTCAGCGTCGACGTGAACGAACGACGACCGGCGGCAGCCCTCTTCGGCAGCCGCCGACCTGTGCTCCGTCGCGCCCCCCGCAGCGACTCGGCATCCTTTCTGGGCTCGATGCCCACGGAGTTTCCCTCCAATTGTTGGTGGTGCGGGGTGAACGGGCCGCACGCGGCCCGCACGTCACCAGATGGTGACGCGTTGATCCTCGTCGAGCCAGAGCGCATCCGACTCCGTCACACCGAACGCATCGTAGAACGCGTCGATGTTGCGGACGATCTGATTGCACCGGAACTCGTTGGGCGAGTGCGGGTCGATCGTCAGCAGGCGGATGGTCTCGGCATCCCGCCCCTTCTGCTGCCAGATCTGCCCCCAACTCAAGAGCAGGCGCTGGATGCCGGTGAACCCGTCGATCTCGGGTGCCTCGGCCGGCTCACCGGCAACGTCTGTGCCCAGCGACAGGGCGTAGGCCCTGATCGCGATGCCGAGACCGCCCAGATCCCCGATGTTCTCGCCGATCGTGAGCGCGCCGTTGACGTGGTTCTCGGGGGCGAGCTGCTCGCCCTCCACGCCCAGGGGCACGAGCGCGTCGTACTGGGCGATGAGGTTCTTGGTGCGCTCCTCGAAGGCGGCGCGGTCGTCGTCGGTCCACCAGTCGTGCAGCAGCCCGTCGCCGTCGAAGCGGCTGCCCTGGTCGTCGAAGCCGTGGCCGATCTCGTGGCCGATGACTGCGCCGATGCCGCCGTAGTTCGCTGCCGCGTCGCGCTCGGCGTCGAAGAAGGGGTACTGCAGGATCGCCGCGGGGAACACGATCTCGTTCATGAGCGGGTTGTAGTACGCGTTGACGGTCTGCGGCGTCATGAACCACTCGTCGCGGTCGATCGGCTGGCCGATCTTGGCGAGCTGGCGGTCGTGCTCCCACACGTGCGCGCGGCGGACGTTGCCGACGAGATCCGCGGCGTCGATCTCGAGGGTCGAGTAGTCCTTCCACTTCACCGGATACCCGATCTTCGGGGTGAAGGAGTCGAGCTTCGCGAGCGCGCGCTCGCGCGTCTCGGCGGTCATCCACTCGAGCTCGGCGATCGACTGGCGGTACGCCTCGATGAGGTTGGCGACCAGCTCGTCCATCGCGACCTTCGAGGCCGGCGGGAAGTGCCGCTCCACGTAGACGTGGCCGATCGCCTCACCCAGCGCCGCCTCGGTGAGGCTCACGCCGCGCTTCCAGCGCTCGCGGTTGACGGGAACGCCGGTGAGCTGCGTGCCGTAGAACCCGAAGTTCTCGGCGACGAACTCGTCCGACAGGAACGGCGCCGCGGAGTGGACGACCGCGAACCGCAGCCACGCCTTCCAGTCCTCGACGCGGTCCTCGACGAGCAGCGCGCCGAGACCCTCGAAGAAGCTCGGCTGGTAGACGTTGATCTCGGCGAACGCGTCGGCGTGCTCGGGCGCGGCGCCCTCGCGCCACGGCGTGAGATCGACGCCGACGAGCGCCTGCACCTCGTCCCAGGTCTTCAGGTTGTAGGTCTTGACGGCGTCGCGGCTCGCGACGTTGTCCCAGTGGTGCGTGGCGAGCTCGGTCTCGATCGTCACGATGCGATCAGCGGATGCCTCGGCTTCGGCGACGCCCGCGAGCTCCAGGATGCGCTGCACGTGCGTCCGGAACGCGATGCGGGTCTCCTGGAAGTTGTCGAGACGGTAATAGCTCTCGTCGGGAAGCGACAGCCCGCCCTGGATGAAGAACGGCACATACCGCTGCGGGTTGCCCGGGTCGGGCTCGATGTAGAGGTGGATGAGCGCCGCGATACCCTCGCGCTCGAACTCCCCGATTGTGCGGAGGAACCCGGGGATGTCGGCGATCGCCTCGACGCGTGCCAGCACGTCCGCGAGGGGTGCCGCACCCTGCTGCTCGATCCGCTCGGTGTCCATGAAGCTCGTGTAGAGGTCGCCGATCTTGCGCGCCTCCGTGCCGGGCTCGGCCTGCTGCGACTCCTCGATGATCGCGTGCACGTCCTTCTCGGCCTGCTCCGCGATGAGGTGGAACGAGCCCCACCGCGCCTTGTCCTCCGGGATCTCCGTGTGATCCAGCCACGCGCCATTGACGTGGCGGAAGAGGTCGTCCTGAGGGCGGATCTCGGCGCTGAGTTCCTCGAGCGCGAGACCGGAGCGTGGGGCGTCGGTCATGCGTTCCAGGGTAGTCGCCCCGAGACCGGCGATCCCTCGTGCGGGCGTCCTGGTGCGGCCGTCTTCGACGCCCGTGACCGCATTGTGATGTCGACGGATGCCGCAGCCTCGTGTCCGAGCGCGCGCCGGCCGTCGGCTGCGCCTTCTAGGCTCTGAGGGTGACGACCGACACCCTGAACCGCGACATCCTGCGGCTCGCGGTGCCGGCGCTCGGCGCCCTCATCGCCGAGCCGCTGTTCCTCATCGTCGACTCGGCGCTGGTCGGCCATCTCGGCGTGGAGCCGCTCGCGGGCCTCGGCATCGCGTCGGCGGTGCTGCAGACGATCGTCGGGCTGATGGTGTTCCTCGCCTACTCGACGACGCCGGCCGTCGCCCGGCGCTTCGGCGCGGGCGACCCCTCGCGCGCGGTGTCGGTCGGCATCGACGGCATCTGGCTCGCCCTCGGCATCGGTGCCGTGCTGGCACTCGTCGGCTATGTGGCGACACCCTTCCTCGTCGGGCTCTTCGGCGCGACACCGGAGGTCGCGCAGCAGGCCGAGATCTACCTCGGCATCTCGATGTGGGGGCTGCCCGCGATGCTGGTCGTGTTCGCCGCGACGGGCCTCCTCCGCGGCATGCAGGACACCGTGACGCCGCTGTGGATCGCCGGGCTCGGCTTCGCCGCGAACGCCCTCCTCAACTGGGCGTTCATCTACGGCTTCGGGTGGGGCATCGCGGGGTCGGCGGTCGGCACCGTCGTCGCGCAGTGGGGCATGGTCGCCGCGTACGCGTTCGTCGTGGGGCGGCTCGCACGGCGGCACGAGGCATCCATCCGCCCCCAGCGCGAAGGCGTGCGCGGCTCGGCGCGGTCGGGCGGCTGGCTGTTCCTGCGCACGGTCTCGCTGCGGATCGCGCTGCTCGCGACGGTCGCGGTGGCCACCGGCCTCGGCACGGTCGAGCTCGCCGGCTGGCAGGTGGCGTTCACGATCTTCTCGACCGCGGCGTTCGCGCTCGACGCACTGGCGATCGCCGCGCAGGCGCTCATCGGCAAGGGACTCGGCGCCGAGGACCGGGGCCTCGTGCACCGCGTGCTCGGCCGCACCGTCGCGTGGGGCACGTGGTTCGGCGTGATCACGGGGGCGGTGATCGGAGCACTGTCGGGTGTGATCGGCCTGCTGTTCACCGGCGACCCCGGCATCGCGACCCTGGTGCAGCCCGCGCTCATCGTGCTGGCGATCGCACAGCCGGTGTGCGGCATCGTGTTCGTGCTGGACGGCGTGCTCATCGGCGCGGGCGACGCGAAGTACCTCGCGATCGCCGGCGTCCTCAACCTCGTGCCGTACCTGCCGGCGCTGGTGCTCGTCGCCGTGCTGCAGCCGGTGGGCGCCGCCGGGCTGGCCTGGCTCGCGGTCGCGTTCTTCGGCGTCTACATGCTGGCGCGGCTGGCGACGCTCGGCTGGCGCGTCCGCGGCGCGGCCTGGATGTCCGTCCCCGCCTGACGACGAAGGGCTTCGGGCCGCAGCCACCGTCTGGCCGCGCCCACCCTCGGCCCCCCGCCGGTGCGCCCCCCACCGTCTCCACCTCGCCGAGGGCGTATCAGCGCCGCCCCCGGCCACTCCTTGCTCGCATGGCGCGCATTCGGCGGCGCCGGAAGGAGCACCCATGTCGGGCACCGGAACCTTCGCGTTCACCGTTCACCCACGCGCACGCCTGCGCGAAGACCTCGCGCGCGCCTGGCGACCGCTGGGACTCGTTCCCGAGCGGGTCTACGACACCGCGCTGCGGCGCCTGCCGCTGGCCCCGGTGACGATGGCGAGCGTGCAGATCGGCGGCGAGCGCGTCGGCCACGTCGTGCTGGTGCCGTTCGGTGCGCGCCACCTCCTGTCGAACGTCGAAGAGGGCCGCCGCCGCGTCAGCCGAGCGGTGGATCGTGCAGCGGCGCTGGGTGCCGACGTGGTGGGCCTCGGCGCCCTGACCGCGACGGTGACCGCGGGCGGCATCACGCTGCGCGAGCGCACCGACATCGCGGTGACGAACGGCAACGCCTTCACCGCGGCGATCGTGGAGGACCAGATCCGGATGCTGCTCCCCCACGTCTCGTCGCGGGCATCGCGGCCGCACGTGGCTGTCGTCGGGGCGACCGGCAGCGTCGGCACTGCGGTGACGAAGCTCCTCGCCCGCGACTGCGCCGACGCCCGCCTGACGCTCATCGCGCGGACCGCTCCCCGCCTCGAAGCACTGGCCGCGAGCATCGCCGGCGACGTCGACGTCGCGACCGCCCAGAGCATCGACGCCGTCGGCGACGCCGACCTCGTGGTGCTCCTGACCGCGTCCGCCGACACGCTCCTCGGACCCGAGCACCTGGCGCCCGGCGCGATCGTGCTCGACGCCACGCAGCCCCGGAACACGTCGCCGGCGCTCGCGGTTGCGCGGCCCGACGTGCTCGTCGTCGACGGGGGAATCGTCTCCATCCCGAGCCTGCGCCTCACCGGTGGCGAGATCGGCCTGCCGGACGGCCGCTCGTACGCCTGCTTCGCCGAGACCGCGATCCTCGCCCTCTCGGGGCACTCCGGGCACTTCTCGCTGGGCAATCCGACGCTCGACCAGGTCGACGCCATCCGCGAGCGCGCGCGGGGACTCGGTCACCTCGGGTTCCACGCCGCCGACCCGACCAGCTTCGGCAGGCCGGTCGCGCTCGAGTCGCGTGCGGCGGTGATCGCATGACCCGCGTGGTGCTGCTCGGCGGCGGCTACGTGACCCTGCACACGTACGCGACGCTGGCCCGCCGGCGCGGGCGCGACCTCTCGAGCGGGCAGCTCGAGATCGTGGTGATCTCGGCCGATCGCGCACACCGGTTCCACGGCTTCACGGGCGAACTCGTCGCCGGCATGATCGATCCCGATCGCGTCGCCACGCCCCTCGCGGAGGCGATGCCGCTCGCCCGCATCATCGATGGCCGTGCGCTGAGCATCGACACCGTCCACCAGTCGGTGTCGTACCGGCGCGGCGAGAAGGCGGCCGAGGTGCTGACCTATGACCACCTCGTGGTGGGCACCGGAGCGAGGGAGCCGGCGTCGGAGGTCACGGGGCTCGAGCAGTACGGCCGGACGCTCCGGGGTCCGGACGAGATCGCCGCGCTCGCCGACCACCTCGGGACGGTTCCGGCGTCGCCCGTCGTCGTGGCCGGTGGCGGGATCGCGGGCGCCGAGCTGGCGGCGGCCATCGCCGACCGCGGGCATCCGGTGACCCTCGTGCACTCGGGAAGCCGGATCCTCGGCGAGTGGTCCGATCAGCCGGGCCTGGTGGCGCGCGCCGAGAAGGAGCTCGACCGCCTCGGGGTACGGGTGCTGCGGGGCGTGCGTCTCACAGAGGTCACGCCGACCACGGCGATGCTGTCCGACGGCACCACGCTCGCCACGGCGACAGTCGTCGCGGCGACCGGGCAGCGTCCCGTGCAGCTCCCGGGGCTCGACCCGTGGCGCGACGAGCGCGGACGACTGCGGACGGGACGCACGCTCGCCGTCAGGTACGGCGTGTGGGCGGCCGGCGACGGTGCGCGGGTGGAGCACCCCAAGAGCGGGGAGCCCGTTCCGGCCAACGCGCTCTGGGCCATGAAGGGCGGCGACC
Organism: Microbacterium sp. B35-04; assembly: GCF_010634885.1. Taxonomy (NCBI): domain Bacteria; kingdom Bacillati; phylum Actinomycetota; class Actinomycetes; order Micrococcales; family Microbacteriaceae; genus Microbacterium; species Microbacterium sp. B35-04. The sequence goes on from NZ_MWLP01000040.1 coordinate 18,258, forward strand.
ACATCGGCCGCGCGATCGCACGGAGACTGAGGGGCAAGGCGCCCCGGGTCTTCACGTATCGAGGGCTGGGCCGCGCGGCCTCGTTCGGCCTCGGCCGCGGCATCTCCGAGCTGTACGGGGTCCCGTTCACCGGTGCGCTCGCGTGGATGCTGCGGCTGGTGTTCTTCCTGCGCTTCATGCCCTCGCGGGCCCGCGCGGCGGGGGTCGTGTCGGATCTCGCGCGGTTCGCGTTCACGCCGCGTACCCGCCGAGTCGAGGTCGCGACGCCGTCGACGGGCGATGCCGCCCTGAGCGTGGCACCCGCCTGATCGACCGAGGGCTCACGCCCAGCGGCGGCACCACTCGTACATGACGACGGCGGCCGCGGCGCTGGCGTTCATCGAGCGCGTCGAGCCGTACTGCTCGATCTGGACGGTGGCGGATGCCGCGGCCAGCGCCTCCGGCGAGAGCCCGGGCCCCTCCTGACCGAACAGCAGCACGCACCGCTCGGGCAGGTCGGCGGCGGGGAGCGGCTTGGAGCCCTCGACGTTGTCGATGGCGATGACGGGGAGGGATACGGCATCCGCCCACGTCGCGAAGTCCTCGACGGTCTCGTGGTGGCGCACGTGCTGGTAGCGGTCGGTGACCATCGCGCCGCGACGGTTCCACCGACGCTTGCCGATGATGTGCACCTCGGCCGCCAGGAACGCGTTGGCGCTGCGGACGATGGAGCCGATGTTCATGTCGTGCTGCCAGTTCTCGATCGCGACGTGGAACGGGTGGCGCCGCGTGTCGAGGTCGGCGACGATGGCGTCCATCGTCCAGTAGCGGTAGGCATCGATGACGTTGCGCGCATCGCCGTTCGCGAGCAGCTCGGGGTCGTACCGCGGGTCGTCGGGCCACGCGTCGGGCCCGCCCGGCCACGGCCCCACGCCGACCGGAAGCGTCGGCTCGGCCGGCGTCGGCTCGGCCGGCGTCGACTCGGCGGGCGTCGGCTCGGCGGGCGTCGGCTCGGCGGGCTCGGGGGCGGGCGGGGCGGGCGAGGTCACCGGCCCAGGCTATCCGCGCCGACCACCCGCCCCGCGCCCCTGCCGATCGTTGAGCGAGCGAGGAACGCGGTCGTTGAGCGAGCTTGCGAG
>NZ_MWLP01000041.1:0-83808 GCF_010634885.1 Microbacterium sp. B35-04
CCGGGCCGCAGAACGCCTCTCGGCGCGAGGCCGCTCGGAGCGGCAGAAGATGGAGCCCGGGGTTACTGCGGCCCGGCTGATCCAGTGTAACGGAGGAGACCGGCGTGGCATTCCCCGCGCTCTAAGCTCGGGGCATGGCCCTGCTCTTCGCACTCGTCATCGACCCCTCGGCCTTCGCGGATACCCGGTCGGACTTCGCCGACACGTTCCGCGTCATCGATCCCTCCGCACCGGCACTGAGCGTCGGCGAGCTGAGCACGCAGCGTGGCGACGGCATCTTCGAGTCGATCGGGGTCGTCGATGGGCACGCGCAGGAGACGGAGGCGCATCTCGAGCGGCTCGCGCACTCGGCCCGGATCTGCGACCTGGCGCCCCCGAACCTCGAGCAGTGGCGGCAGGCCGTGGACGTCGCCGCGCAGCACGCGCCGCGCCACGGCGAGGGCGTGATCAAGCTCATCCTGAGCCGCGGTGTCGAGCATGGCCCCGCACCCACGGCCTGGGTGACCGTGGCGGCCGCCGCCGACAACACCGCCGTGCGCGCTCGGGGGATTCGCGTCGTGACCCTCGACCGCGGGTACGGCATCGACACGCCCGCGAAGGCTCCCTGGCTGCTGCTCGGCGCCAAGACGCTGTCGTACGCGGTGAATATGGCCGCGATCCGCGAGGCCAAGCGCCGTGGAGCCGACGACGCCGTGTTCGTGAGCTCGGACGGCTTCGTCCTCGAAGCACCGACCGCGTCCCTCATCCTGCGGCTCGACGGCCGGTTCGTCACTCCCGCGCCCAACGGCGGCATCCTCCACGGCACGACGCAGCTGAGCCTGTTCGCCCATCTCGAGGAGCAGGGTCTCGAGACCGGCTACGCGACGATCCCGATCAGCGCGCTGGGGCAGGCGGATGCCGCGTGGCTGGTGTCGAGCGTGCGTCTCGCGGCGCCCATCACAGCGATCGACGGCGCCGCGGTCCCGGTCGACGCCGACCTCACGGCATCCTTCAATCGCTATCTGCTCAGCCCGCGCGACTGAGCCGCCCGCCCGACCCGCGCCTTACCGGAGCAACGACGAAGCCCCCGCCGAGCGGCGGGGGCTTCGTCAACGGGATGTCGTCGGCTCAGCCGAATCGGCCCGAGACGTAGTCCTCCGTGGCCTGCACCGACGGCGTCGTGAAGATCGCGGTGGTGTCGTTGTACTCGATGAGCTTGCCCGGCTTGCCGGTGCCCGCGATGTTGAAGAACGCCGTCTTGTCGCTCACGCGCGAGGCCTGCTGCATGTTGTGCGTGACGATGACGACCGTGTAGTCGTTCTTCAGCTCGCCGATCAGCTCCTCGATGGCGTAGGTCGAGATCGGGTCGAGGGCCGAGCAGGGCTCGTCCATGAGGATCACCTCGGGAGAGACGGCGATCGCGCGGGCGATGCAGAGTCGCTGCTGCTGGCCGCCCGAGAGGCCCGAGCCCGGCTTGTCGAGACGGTCCTTGACCTCGTTCCACAGGTTGGCGCCCATCAGGGACTTCTCGACGAGGGCGTCGGAGTCCGACTTCGACATCTTCTTGTTGTTGAGCTTGACGCCCGCGAGCACGTTCTCCTTGATCGACATCGTGGGGAACGGATTGGGCCGCTGGAACACCATGCCGACCTGGCGGCGCACGAGCACCGGGTCGACGTTGGCACCGTAGAGGTTGTCGCCGTCCAGCAGCACCTCGCCCTCCACGCGGGCGCCGGGGATGACTTCGTGCATGCGGTTGAGGGTGCGCAGGAACGTCGACTTGCCGCAACCCGACGGGCCGATGAAGGCGGTCACGCTGCGCGGCTCGATGTTGAGCGAGACGCCTTCGACGGCCAGGAAGTCGCTGTAGTAGACGTTGAGGTCGTTGACTTCGATGCTCTTGGACATGATTCCTGTCGATTCTTTCGGGTGGGGATGCTCAGCGGCCGAGCTTCGGCGAGAAGACCTTCGCGACGAGCCGCGCGATGAGGTTCAGGAGCATCACGATGACGATGAGGACGAGCGCGGCGGCCCAGGCCCGGTCGTGGTACGCCGCGACGGGGATGCCCGCGTTCATGTACTGCGTGTACACGAACACCGGCAGCGTCATCATGCGGCCCTCGAAGAGGTTGTAGTTCATGGAGGTCGCGACGCCGGCGGTGAGCAGCAGCGGGGCCGTCTCGCCGATGACGCGCGAGATCGACAGCATGACGCCCGTCGTGATGCCCGCGATCGAGGTGGGCAGGACGACCTTCGAGATCGTGCGCCACTTCGGCACGCCGAGGGCATACGCCGCCTCACGGAGCTCGTTCGGCACCAGGCGCAGCATCTCTTCGGTCGAGCGCACGACCACGGGGATCATGAGCACCGACAGCGCGATCGATCCCATGATGCCCATGCGGATGCCGGGTTCGAAGAGCAGCGCGAACACGGCGTAGGCGAACAGACCGGCCACGATCGAGGGGATGCCCGTCATCACGTCGACGAGGAACGTGATGCCGCGCGCCAGCCGGTTCCGTGCGCCGTACTCGACGAGGTAGATGGCTGTGAAGATGCCGATCGGGATCGAGATGATGGCTGCGGCGAGCGTGATGAGGAGCGTGCCGACGATGGCGTGCAGCGCACCGCCGCCTTCGCCGACGACGTTGCGCATGGACGAGGAGAAGAACTCGGCCGAGAGGCCCGCGACGCCGTTGACGATCACGGTGATCGCCAGCGACACGAGCGGCACCATCGCGACGAGGAACGCGAGCGTCACGACGCCGGTCACGAGCCGGTCGACGCCCTTGCGGCGGCCCTCCACCAGCGAGGAGATCGTGGCGATCAAGGCCAGGTACACGAGGGCGGCGACGACGGCCCACCCTGCGATGCTGAAGTCCTCGCCCGAGCCCATGGCGAGGATCGCGAAGACCACGGCGCTGACCGCGAGACTGCCGATCAGGATGGCCCACGGGGCCCACACCGGCAGGCGGCCGCTGGTCAGTCGCGGGGTCTCGCGCACGGGCACCTGCTGCGGCGCCGTCGGGGGAGCGGTTGTCACGGTCATGTCAGTTCGCTCCCGAGAATGCCTCGCGGCGGCTCACGATCCATCGTGCGATGGCGTTGACCGCGAAGGTGACGATGAAGAGGATGAGACCCGTCGCGATCAGGACGTTGACGTTGGTGCCGTACGCCTCGGGGAACGTCAGGGCGATGTTCGCCGGGATTGTGCTCGGGTTCTCCGAGGTGAAGAGCTGGAAGGTGACGACGCCCGTCGCGGACAGCACCATGGCGACCGCCATCGTCTCGCCGAGGGCGCGACCGAGCCCCAGCATTGAGGCGGACACGATGCCGCTGCGGCCGAAGGGGAAGACGGCCATGCGGACCATCTCCCACCGTGTCGCGCCGAGCGCGAGGGCGGCCTCCTCGTGGAGCACCGGGGTCTGCAGGAAGATCTCGCGGCAGATCGCGGTGATGATGGGGACCACCATGACCGCCAGCACGATGGCTGCGGTGAAGATCGTGCGGCCGGTGCTGGAGACGGTGCCGCCGAACAGCGGGAACCAGCCCATGTTGGCGTTGAGCCACGCGTACACCGGCTGCACGGCGGGGGCCAGCACGAGGATGCCCCACAGGCCGAAGACGACGGAAGGCACCGCGGCCAGCAGGTCGACGATGTAGCCGAGGCCCTGCGCGAGGCGGCGCGGTGCGTAGTGCGAGATGAAGAGGGCGACCGAGACGGCCAGGGGGACGGCCATCAGCAGCGCCAGGAACGACGCCCAGACCGTGCCGAACGCGAGCGGCCAGACGTACTGCCAGAAGTTCCCGGTGAGGATGCTCGCCGTCTCGCTGGTGGCGGTCAGACCGGGGATGGACTGGATGATCAGGAAGAGCGCGACGGCGGCGAGCGTGACGAGGATCATCACGCCGGCGGCGAGGGCGGTTCCCGAGAACCAGCGGTCGCCCGGCCGCTGCTTGACCTTGCCCGCTGCCGGGGCGGTCGTCGTGGTCATGGTGTCCTTCTGATTCGGGTCTTCTCAGGGTGATACCCGGCCCGGTCGCCGAGCGACCGAGCCGGGTACCGTGGTCTTACTCTGCGACGATCGTCTCGATCGCCGCGTTGACCTTCTCGCGCAGGCTGTCCGAGATCGGCGCGTTGCCCGCAGCCGCGGCAGCGGCCTCCTGGCCCTCGGCGCTGGCGACGTACTCGAGGTAGCCCTTGACGATCGGGGCGACCTCCGCGTCCGCGAACTCCTGGCACGTGATCATGTAGCTGACGAGGACGATCGGGTAGACGCCGGCCTCCTGCGAGGTGCGGTCGAGCTCGATCGCGAGGTCGCCCTCGGAGCGGCCCTCCTCGAACGGCGACGCGTCGACGATCGCCGCGGCTGCCTCGGGCGAGTACTCGACGAACTCGTCGCCGACCTTGACGGCGGCGGTCGAGAGGCCCTCTTCGGCGGCGCGCGACGCGTCGGCGTAGCCGACGGTGCCGTTGCCCCCGGCGACGGCGGAGACGACACCCGAGGTGCCCTGCGCGGCCTCACCGGTCGTGAGCGGCCAGACGCCGTCGGGCTCGCTCGTCCACACGTCTCCGGCTGCCTGGAAGAGGTAGTCGGTGAAGTTCTCGGTGGTGCCCGAGTCGTCGGCGCGGTGCACCGGCGTCACGGCCGCGTCCGGAAGCGTCACGCCCGGGTTGAGGGCGGCGATCGCCGGGTCGTTCCAGGTGGTGATGGTGCCGGCGAACAGGCCCGCGATGGTCGCGGCGTCCAGGTTGAGCGAGTCCACGCCCTCGAGGTTGAAGATGACCGCGATCGGCGAGATGTAGGTCGGGAGCTCGACGATGCCCGAGCCCTCGGCGCACGCCTCGAAGCCACCGGCCTCGATCTCTTCGATCTTGAATGCGCGGTCCGAGCCGGCGAACGGGAAGGCGCCGGCCTGGAAGGACTCGCGGCCTGCACCCGAGCCCGCCGGGTCGTAGTTGATCGTGACGTCGGGGTTGGCCTCCTGGAAGCCGGCGGTCCATGCCTGGACGGCGACCTCCTGCGACGAAGCGCCACCGCCGGCGATCTCGCCGGACAGGTCTGAGGTGGGGGCGTCGGTGGTGCCACCGGACGGGGTCTCGTTCGAAGCGCAGCCGGCGAGGGCGAGGGCCGCGATTGCGGCGACAGCGCCCACCTGGGCGATGCGAGAGATCTTCACTGTGTGAATCCTTCACGTGTCAGGGAAACAGGCCCGAGAAGGCCTTCGGGTTCGAACCCGGTGCGGGGTTCGCTCTGAAACGTAGGCTCGGACTCTTAAGAGCTTGCGCTGCGCGGGTGAACGGAAGGTGAACGGGATGCCGACATCCATGCGTCCGCATCGAGGTCGCCGCGCCGTCAGGCCGCGGAATTCCGCGGCTCTCGAGGCAAGCTGTTCACTCGAGGTGCTGAGTCGCCCCCGCTTCAGTCCTTGGGGATGTGCGTCTCGATCGCCACGATGCCCGAGCCGGGATTGTCCACCGACATGTGCACGACCGAGAAGGCGGCGGGATCGAGCGCCGAGGCGCTGCCGAGATACGATCCGCGCAGTGTGCCCGTCGCGAGCGCGAGTTCGCTGAGGATGTCGGGCAGCACCGGTCCGTGGCTGCACAGCACGGAGGGCTTGCGGGCACGCACCCGATCGCCGATGACCGTGCGGGCGTCGGACTTGCCCTCTTCCCACGCGTCCTGGCCGATCAGACCGCTGGTGTCGATCCTGCGCCCGATGGCGTCCGACAGCGGCTTGACCGTCTCCACGCACCGCACCGCGGGGCTCGACACGATTCTGCGGACACCGAAGGCGAGGAGCGGGCCGACGATCGAGGCCGCCTGCCTGCGGCCGCGCGGTGACAGCGGGCGCGCGGCATCCTTCCCCTTCCATTCCTCGCGGGAGAGAGCCTTGGCGTGCCGCAGAGCGACGATGGGGAACGTCCGCAGCACGCCCTCGTCGACCAGCCGGACGAAGGTCTCCATGATCTCGGTGTCGACCGGGTAGCTGAGAATGCGCAGCGCCTTCTTGGGCGACACCCACTCCAGCGCGGCGATCTCTTTGTTCGGCAGGAACGCCGAGGCGCGGATCGCCGCCTCGGTCGCCTCGGCCGCCCAGTAGTGCACGATCTTGATGCGCTTGCTGGGCAGCCGGTACCGCGAGACGCCTACCGGCACACCGAGGGCGACACGGATGCCGGTCTCTTCGTGGATCTCGCGCACCGCCGTCTCTGCCAGCATCTCGCCGGGGTCGACCTTGCCCTTGGGCAGGGTGACATCGCGGTACTTCGTGCGGTGGATCAGGAGCACACGCAGCTTGCCGTCGACGACCCGCCAGACGACGCCCCCGGCCGCGTAGACGGCCGTCTCGGTCATCGCACCGCCCGTGCCCGCCGGCGGCGCTGCACGTTGGTCATGGTCCTGTCCTGGAGGTCCAGGAGCGGCTTGCCGTCCTCGCCGATGTTGTGCCGCACCCATTCGCCGTCCGGCCTCAGGTGCCACGAGCTCGTGTTGTCGCTCATCGAGAGTGTGAAGAGGTCGTTCAGCTCCTTGACGTGGGCGGGCGTCGACACCCGCACGAGAGCCTCGACCCGGCGGTCGAGGTTGCGGTGCATGATGTCGGCGCTGCCGATGTACACCACCGGCTCGCCGTCGTTGTGGAAGGCGAAGATGCGCGAGTGCTCGAGGTAGCGGCCGAGGATCGAGCGGACCGTGATGTTCTCGCTCATCCCCTCGACGCCGGGCTTGAGCGAGCAGATGCCGCGCACGCACACCTCGACCTTCACGCCCGCCTGGCTGGCGCGGTACAGCGCGTCGATGATCTGCTCGTCGACCATCGAGTTGACCTTGATGCGCACGCTCGCCGGCTTGCCGCCGAGGGCGTTGCGCCGCTCCTTCTCGATCAGCCGCAGCAGGCCCTTGCGCAGGTGGAGCGGCGCGACGAGGATCCGCTTGAACTTCTTCTCGATCGCGTAGCCGCTCAGCTCGTTGAACAGGCGCGTCAGGTCGCGACCGACCTGGTCGTCGGCGGTGAAGAGCCCGAAGTCCTCGTAGATGCGGCTGGTCTTGGGGTTGTAGTTGCCGGTGCCGACGTGGCTGTAGCTGCGCAGCACGCCGCTCTCTTCGCGGATCACGAGCGCGAGCTTGCAGTGGGTCTTGAGGCCCACCAGGCCGTAGACGACGTGGACGCCCGCCTTCTCGAGCTTGCGAGCCCACACGATGTTGTTGGCTTCGTCGAAGCGCGCCTTGATCTCGACGAGTGCCAGCACCTGCTTGCCGGCCTCGGCGGCGTCGATGAGCGCCTCGACGATGGGGCTGTCGCCCGACGTGCGATAGAGGGTCTGCTTGATGGCGAGCACATGCGGGTCCTTCGCCGCCTGCTCGAGGAAGGACTGCACGCTCGTCGCGAAGGACTCGTAGGGGTGGTGCACGAGCACGTCGCCCTTGCGGATGGCGGCGAAGATGTCGGCGCGCTCGTTGTTGTCGCCCGGTTGGAACGCCAGCGCGGTCGTGGGCAGGTGCGGCGTGAAATGCAGGTCCGGGCGATCGATCCGCGAGAGGTCGAACAGTCCGCGCAGATCCAGCGGCCCGGGCAGGCGGTAGACCTCCTGCGCAGTGATGTCGAGCTCCTTCACGAGGAGGTCGAGCGTCACGTCATCCATGTCGTCGGTGATCTCGAGGCGGATCGGCGGCCCGAACCGGCGACGCAGCAGCTCCGCCTCGAGCGCCTGGATGAGGTTCTCAGTCTCGTCCTCCTCGATGACCATGTCCTCGTTGCGGGTCAGGCGGAAGGCGTGGTGGTCGAGCACCTCCATGCCGGGGAAGAGGTCGTCGAGGTGGTTGGAGATGAGGTCCTCGAGCGGCAGGTACCTCACCGCGCCGGCGGCCGGCGGCAACTCGACGAACCGGGGGAGCATCGGCGGCACCTTGAGCCGGGCGAACTCCTGGCGGCCGGTGCGGGCGTTGCGAATGCGGATCGCGAGGTTCAGCGACAGCCCCGAGATGTACGGGAACGGGTGGGCGGGGTCCACCGCGAGCGGCATCAGGACGGGGAAGACCTGCGCCTGGAAGTACTCGTACAGCGCGGCGCGCTCGCCCTCGTCGAGCGTGTCGTACGAGACGACGCGGATGCCGGCATCCGCCATCGCGGGCATCACCAGCGACGTCCACGCCTGCGCATGCCGCATCTGCAGGCGATGCGCCTCGGCCGAGATGTCGGCGAGCACGTCGGCGGGGGAGCGCCCGACGTTGGTCGGCAGCGCGAGGCCCGTCGCGATCCGGCGCTTGAGGCCCGCGACGCGGACCATGAAGAACTCGTCGAGGTTGCTCGCGAAGATCGCCAGGAAGTTCGCCCGTTCCAGGGTGGGCATGTTCGGGTCTTCGGCGAGTTCGAGCACACGCAGGTTGAAGGCGAGCCAGCTGAGCTCGCGATCCAGATAGCGGTGGTCGGGAAGCTGCGAATCGAAGACCTCCGACAGGTCGAAGTCGTCGTCGTCCGCATCGCCCAGGCCGGCGTCGAGCACCTCGGGTTCGATCATCCCCTCATCATTGCAGGGTCGCGTGACGAGAGTGTGAACGGGACGGATGCCGCGTTCAGAGGCTGTCTACGCGCCGGTGCGCTCGCGGGGGGCGGGTTCGGGCTCGTCCTCGTAGACGTTGAACCGGTAGCCGACGTTGCGCACCGTGCCGATGAGCTGCTCCATGTCGCCGAGCTTGGCGCGCAGGCGCCGGACGTGCACGTCGACAGTGCGCGTCCCGCCGAAGTAGTCGTAGCCCCAGACCTCGCTCAGCAGCTGCTCGCGCGTGAACACACGCGAGGGATGGGTGGCGAAGAAGTGGAGGAGCTGGAACTCCTTGTAGGTCAGGTCGAGCGGTCGCCCGTGCACCTTGGCCGAGTACGAGGACTCGTCGATGGTGATGCCCGAGGTCTGGATGCGGGTCGACACCTGCTCGGCCGACTGACGCCCGACTGCGAGCCGGATGCGCGCATCCACCTCGGCGGGGCCGGCCGTGTAGAGGATCACGTCGTCGACGCCCCAATCGGGGGAGACGGCGGTGAGACCGCCCTCCGTCACGATGAGCAGCAGGGGGGCGTCGAGGCCTGTCGTGTTGAGGATCTTGCACAGCGACTTCGCGCCGACGAGGTCTACGCGGGCGTCGACGAAGATGATGTCGGCACTCGGGGCGTTGACCAGCTGGGCGGGTTCCGCGGGGATCAGGCGCACGCGGTGGCTCAGCAGTTCGAGCGAGGGCAGCACGGGGCCGCCTCCGTGCGTGGAACTGAGAACCAGGAGCTGTGCCAATGGGACGCCTTCCCGGCGCGTGGGGGCGCGCGCCGCGAACCCCAGTGTAGAGCGTGGGCGGCGGCCACCCGTCTACGTGACCGTCCTCGGAGCGCCGCGACCGTCGTGGGCCCGGCGGCGGCAGGTGCGGCCGGCGACGTGATGGGCGATGATGGAGACGTGGCCCTGCCTGAACTCGCTCCTCGTCGCACCTTGGGCGGCGTCGTCGCCGTGTGGGTGCTGGCGGCGGTCATCGCGATCCTGATCGGGATCTTCGCGACGCCGGACTGGCGTGCCGCCTGGCTGGGCGTCGGATTGGGCGGATGCCTCATCGCGGCGTTCGCGACGCAGCTCTGGTCGGGGCGCTCGCAGGGATTCACCGAGCGTGTGGCGGCGAGCGTCCTGGGCGCGGCGCTGGTGATGGGTGTCGTCAGCCTGGGCTTCGGGCTGGCCGCCCTCGTTCCCGGCTAGACTCATCGTCATGGATCTCGTCGCGCTCGAACTGTTCTTCGTGGGCCTGCTCGGCCTCGCGTCGCTCGCGATCGTCTTCGTATCGGGCGTCGTCGTCTGGAACCTCTACCGCGGCCAGCGCTGACGGGTCGCGTCGTGCTCGACATCCCGACCGACCTTCCTGCGGAGCTCGTGCCGCTGTCGTGGCTCATCGGCGTGTGGGAGGGCACCGGCGTCATCGATTACGGTGACCACGCGTACACCGGCGAGTTCACGCACCGCGTGAGCTTCAGCCATGACGGCGGCGATTACCTCAACTACTCCGCCGAAGCCTGGTTCCACAGCGCCGACGACCCCGAGGCGCGCACGCGCCTCGTGGCCGAGCTGGGGTACTGGCGTCTCGTGCTCCCGGCGACCGAAGCCGATGCCGGCCCGGGCCTGCTGCCGGCGCTCGCGACCGCCGTCGCGCGCACGGCCGATGACATCGAGCGGCTGCGCAACGGCGACGGCGGCTTCGACATCGAGGTGGCCCTCGTCCACGCCGACGGCGTGAGCGAGCTGTACCTCGGTCAGATCAAGGGCCCTCGCATCGACATCGCGACCGACGCCGTCGTGCGTCCGGCGAGTGCGAAGAACTACGCTGCGGGGACCCGCATGTACGGCCTCGTCGACGGCCACCTGCTGTGGGCATGGGACATCGCGGCCCTCGGCTTCGAACTCGGCGCGCACGCGTCGGCACGCCTTGCCCGGGTCGAATGAGCGCGGGAACGAGCACGTACTGATGGGCAGGACTTCCGATGACCAGATCGATCACTGACCCGTTCGCGGCCGTTCCCGGGGCCGTCGTCGACGACGCGGGCCTGCAGCACGTCGGCAGTCCCCTCGTGGAGCAGCGCCGCCTCGCCGCCGGTGCGGCGCTCGCGCCGCGCCGCGATCGCGCGGTCATCGCCGTGCCCGGGGAGGACCGCCTGACCTGGCTGGACTCGCTGTCCTCGCAGGCGCTCGCGCGCCTGGCGCCCGGCGTGAGCACCGAGCTGCTCATCCTCGACCCGCAGGGACACGTCGAGCACGCGGCATCCGTCGTCGACGACGGCGAGACCACGTGGCTCATCGCCGATCGCGCCGACGTCGAGGGCCTCTTCGGCTGGCTCCGCAAGATGCGCTTCCGGCTGCGCGTCGATCCCCGCATCGCCGATGACGAGTACGCGGTCGTCGGCGGCACGGCCGCGGCACTCGAGCGCATCTCGCCCGCCTCGCCGTCGGGGGTCCCGCTCGTGTGGCGCGACCCGTGGCCCTCGGTCGCGCCCGGCGGTCATGCCTACGCTCCGGTCGATCCGCACCCCGGCGCCGACCGCGACTGGGCCGAGGCGATCGTGACGCGTGAGGAGGAGCTGCGCATCGCGGATGCCGCGACCCGCGGTGAGCTCGAGCTCGCCGGCATCGCGGCGGCTGAGGCGCTGCGCGTCGCCGCGTGGCGTCCGCGTTGGAGCACCGACGTCGACGAACGCGCGCTGCCGCACGAACTGGACTGGCTGCGCACCGCCGTACATCTCGAGAAGGGCTGCTACCGCGGCCAGGAGACGATCGCGAAGGTGCACAACCTCGGCCACCCGCCGCGGCGGATCGTGGCGCTGCAGCTCGATGGGTCGGGCAGCGTGCTGCCCGAGCACGGCGCGGCAGTGCGGCTCGGGAGCGTGAACAGCGCCGAGGTGGGCACCGAAGTGGGCACGGTCACGTCGGCGGCGCTGCACTACGAGGAGGGGCCCATCGCCCTCGCGGTGGTGCGTCGCACGACGCCGGTCGACGCGCCGCTGACGGTCGACACCGCCGACGGCCCCGTCGCCGCCGCGCAGGAGACGGTGGTGCCGCCCGACGCCGGCGCCACGGCCAACGTGCCGCGGATCACCCGGCTGTCGCGGCGCGCGGCGGCGCAGTAGGAGCACCAGCGGTGAGCGGCGACGGCGACACCGCCGCGATCACGCAGACCGTCCCGACGGGCTGGCGGGCCCGGCTCGACCTTCGGCCGCACCTCGCCCGCGTCCGCGGGTCGGCGATCGCGATCGTGCAGATCACGCTGGCGGCGACCGCGGCGTGGGCCTTCGCGCACTATGTGGTGGGGCATCCGGCGCCCCTCCTCGCGGCGACCGTCACGATCTCGAGCCTCGGCCTCGTGCGCGACGCCCGCCCTCGCCGCGTGCTCGAGACGGTCGTCGGGATGCTGGTGGGCATCCTGGTCGCCGAGGGGTTCGTCGTGGTCGTCGGGCCGGGGTGGTGGCAGCTGGCGCTCGCGCTCGGCGTCACGCTCGTCGTCGCGCGGTTCCTGTCCCCGTATCCGCCCTTCGCGATCATGGCCGGCATCCAGGCGTCCATCGTGATGTCGCTGCCGGCGTCGCAGCCCTTCTCTCGGCTCATCGACGGGATCGTGGGCGGTGTGGCCGCCCTCCTGGTGACAGCGTTGATTCCGCGCAATCCCCGCAGCGAAGAGGCCCGCGACGGCCACGCCGTGTTCGCGGCGGCCGATGCCGCTGCGCGCACCATCGTGCAGGCGCTCCGCCGCGGCGACGCGATGCGGGCGACGCGTGGCCTCGAGAAGGCGCGGGCGATCGCGCCGCAGATCGACGAGTGGCGCGCATCGCTGGAGTCGGGGCTCGCGGTGGCCGGCTTCTCGCCGTGGCTGCGGCCGCAGCGCGCCGAGCTGCGGCGCCATCAGACGGTGCTGCAGGCCATGGACTTCGCCACGCGCAACCTCCGCGTGGTGGCGCGGCGAGCGGTGTACCTGTGCGACGACGGCCAGCGCCGACCTGTGCCCGCCGAGCTGCTGGCGGAGCTGATGCGGGCGGCCGCTCTGGTGGGCGAGAGCCTCGACGACATCTCGCTGCAGCCCGCGGCGCGCGAGGCGGTGCGCGCGGTGGCCGTGCGTCTGGATCCCGCGCAGATCCTGCCGGACGGCACGCAGGGCGAGCAGAACCTGCTGACCGCGCTGCGCCCGCTCGCGGTCGATCTGCTGACCGCGACCGGCATGCCGTCGGCCGAGGCGCGTGCCGTGCTGCCCCGGGTGTGACGGCGCCGGGCATCAGCGCGGGGCGACCGCCTCCCAGGGGACGGTGACCTCGCCCAGGCGCCACCGCGACCGCTCGAGGATCGGCCACCCGCCGGCGACGAGCGCCGACAGCGCCGTGCGCCACTGATGCACCGGGCCGAAGGGCGAGACGCTCGCCGCGCGCTCCCACTCGGCGTCGAGCGCGGCCAGATACGCGTGCACCCGCTCCCCGGGGACGTTGCGGTGGATGAGCGCTTTGGGAAGCCGCTCCGCGGCGACGGACGGATGCTGCAGCCCGGCCAGCCGCAGCGACACGGTCAGCGTCCGGGGTGCCGCGTCGGGCCCGATCGCCGCCCACGTCGCGATGCGCCCGATCTCGTCGCAGGTGCCCTCCACCAGCAGCCCGTCGGGCGCGAGGCGGCCGGCCATCGTCGCCCAGGCCTCGGCGACCTCGTCCTCGTCGTACTGCCGCAGCACGTTGAAGGCCCGCACGACGGCCGGCCGGCGGCCGCCCGCGACCGGGACCTCGAATCCACCCCGGGCGAACGACACGCGCGAGTCGGGCGCGAACGAGGTGACGCCGCTTCGCACCTGATCGAGCTGTGCACGGGCGCGTTCCACCCGCGCCGGGTCGATCTCGAGACCGAGCACCTCGACGTCCGGGCGCACGCGGACGAGGCGCGAGTGCATCTCCAGCGCGGTGACGCCGCTCGCGCCGTATCCGAGGTCGACCACCAGCGGGTCCGAGGCCCGGCGGAGGGCGGGCTGCCGCGCGATCCAGCGATCCACGCGCCGCAGCCGGTTTGTCCCGGTCGTGCCGCGCGTGATCTGCCCGACCGGTCCCCGCGCCATCCCCCCATGATGCCAGGCCGTCGCCATCGTCGAGCCGATGGTTCTCGCCCGCCGACACAGCGCCGGGACGGGCGTCATCGCCCGGATATCATGGGGCGCATGACCGCGCCCCATACGCTGATCCTCCTCCGTCACGGCCAGAGCGAGTGGAACAAGACCAACCAGTTCACGGGGTGGGTCGACGTCCGCCTCACCGAACAGGGCAAGGCCGAGGCCGCTCGCGGCGGCGAGCTGCTCGCCGAGTCCGGCATCCTGCCCGACGTCCTGCACACCTCTGTGCTGAGCCGCGCCATCCAGACCGCCGACATCGCGCTCGACGCGGCCGACCGTCTCTGGATTCCGGTGAAGCGCTCGTGGCGCCTGAACGAGCGCCACTACGGCGCCCTCCAGGGCAAGGACAAGGCGCAGACCCTCGAGGAGTTCGGCAACGAGCAGTTCATGCTGTGGCGTCGCTCCTTCGACGTGCCTCCGCCGCCGCTGGCGGCCGACGACCAGTACAGCCAGGTCGGCGACCCGCGCTACGTGGGCATCGACGGCGAGGTGCCCGACACCGAGTCGCTGAAGATCGTGATCGACCGCATGCTGCCCTACTGGCACAGCGACATCGTGCCCGACCTGAAGGCCGGCAAGACGGTGCTCGTGACGGCTCACGGCAACTCGCTGCGCGGCCTGGTCAAGCACCTCGACGGCATCAGCGACGCCGACATCTCCGAGCTCAACATCCCCACCGGCATCCCGCTCGTGTATCGCCTCGACGAGAACCTCGAGCCGCTCAGCCCGGGGGAGTACCTGGACCCCGAGGCTGCCGCCGCGGGGGCTGCCGCTGTCGCGAACCAGGGCAAGGCCTGACGACTGACCCATCTGTCCGGTCGTTGAGCGAGGAGCGAAGCGACGCAGACGAAACGCCTCGAACCGACGTGCGACGCAGGTTCGAGGCGTTTCGTCTCGCTTCGCTCGCTGAACGACCGAGACGTACGACGCCGATTTCTACTGCGGCGTGATGATGTCGATGGTGTCGGTGCTCGTGGTCCAGTCGCCCGTCGACAGGTAGGCGACCTTCTTCGCCACCGACACCGCGTGGTCGCCGAAGCGCTCGTGGTATCGGCTGGCGAGCGTCGCGTCGACGGTGGCCGACGGGTCGCCCTGCCAGCTGTCGCTGAGCACCTTCTCGAACACCGAGACGTGCAGCTCGTCGAGCTTGTCGTCGGCGTTGCGGATCTCGTCGATGAGGTCGCCGTCCTGCGACCGCAGCAGCTCGGTGAGCTGGCGCGCCGCCTCGACGTCGAGCTCGCCCATCTTGAGGAACGTCGACTTGAGGCCCTTGGGGATGGCCCGCTCGGGGAAGCGCATGCGCGTGAGCTGCGCGATGTGCTCGGCGATGTCGCCCATGCGCTCGAGCGAGGCGCTCATGCGCAGCGCGCTGACGACGATGCGCAGGTCGCGGGCCACCGGCTGCTGACGCGCCAGGATCTCGATGGCGAGCTCATCGAGCTCGATGGCCTTCTCATCGATGACCGCGTCGGCTTCGATGACCTCCTCCGCCAGAGCGACGTCGCTGGTGCCGAACGCGCGCGTCGCCTTGTCGATGGCGACCGTGACGAGTTCGGCGATCTCGACGAGACGCCCCTGCACGTCCTCGAGGGACTGGTGGAAGACTTCGCGCATTCCGACGCACCTTTCATGGTTTTCGGGGGAGAGGCTCGTCCCGCGCCCCGCCGATTGTCGCCAGGGAAGGTTAACGGATGGTGCCCCCGTGGTGAACAGTACCCGGATCCTCTGCAGGCCTTCCCTCTCCGGTCCGATGCCGCGTCGCGGGTGCCTCTACGCTGGTCGCATGGACACGACGCAGCTCGCGCTGCTCGCCCTCCTCGCGGGGATCATCATCGGCGGTTCGATCTCCGCCGTCGTCGTCGCGGCGATGCGGGCGCGCGACCGCGCGCAGGCGGAGAGGTCCGTCGAGATCCCCGACGGCGTTCGCGGCGTGCTCCACGGGATGGACGATGCGGCGCTCGTCGTGGACGCGTCGTTCACGGTGCTGGCCGCCTCCGCCGCCGCCGCCGCCTTCGACCTCGTCGAGGGCGGCACGCTGCCGAACGACGAGCTGCGCGCCCTCGTGCGGCGCGTGCGGACGAGCGATTCGGTCGCGACCGAATCCAGCGCGACCGAGACGATGCGGCTGCGCCGAGGGGCGCCGCCGGCGGAACCGCGCCTCGTGGTCGTGCGGGCGTCGCGCATCTCGCCGCGGCTGACGCTCTTCGTACTGCGCGACATCACCGAGCGCGAGCGGGTCGAAGAGATGCGCCGCGACTTCGTGGCGAACACCAGCCATGAGCTCAAGACGCCGGTGGGCGCCGTGAGCCTGCTCGCCGAGGCCATCGAGTCCGCCTCTGACGACCCGCCGCAGGTGCGCATCTTCGCGACGCGGCTGCAGGCCGAGGCGAACCGCCTGGCGCTGTTGACATCGCGCATCATGAACCTCTCGCGCCTGCAGGCATCCGACGAGCTGCCGCAGCGGGACGTCTCGGTCGACGAGGTCGTCGCCTCGGCGCTCGATGCGCACGCGATCCAGGCGGACTCCGCCGGGGTCGAGGTGGTGCGGGGCGGCGCGCGAGGGCTGTACGTCCACGGTGACGCGCAGATCCTCAGCGAGGCGGTCGGCAACCTCATCGCCAACGCCATCGCGTACTCGCCGCGCGGCTCCAGCGTGGGGATCGGCGTCAAGGCCGTCGACCGCGTCGTGGAGATCGCCGTGACGGACCGCGGCATCGGCATCGCCGAAGGCGAGCAGGACCGCGTCTTCGAGCGTTTCTACCGCGCCGATCCGGCCCGCGCCCGCCGCACCGGTGGCAGCGGGCTGGGGCTCTCCATCGTCAAGCATGCGGTCCAGCGTCACGGCGGCGAGGTGCGGCTGTGGTCGCGACCCGGACGCGGGTCGACCTTCACCATCCGGCTGCCGCAGATCGACGCGCCCGACATCCAGCCCGAGCCCAAGCGCCCGCGCAGGAAGAAGCGGCCCGCCGTCGAGCCGACCACCGCCGCACCGCGGGCGGCTGCGCCGTCTACCGCTGCGGCCCTCGCCGCCGCGAGCGGGCCCCCGCTCGCCGACCCGAGCGCGTCCGCGGCATCGGCAGCAGGACGGCCTGCGGCCCCGGCCGCGGCCGCTGACCCGAGCGCGCCCACTGACCCCCGAACCCCCGTCGGCCCGGCCGCCGGCAAGAACCTCGCCTCCGGCAGGAATGGAGATCCCGCATGACCCGCGTCTTGATCGTCGAGGACGAGCCCGACCTGGCCGACCCGCTCGCCTACCTCCTCCGCCGCGAGGGCTACGACGTGGAGATCGCCGAGGACGGCCCCGCCGCACTCACGTCGTTCCGGGAGCGCGGCGCCGACATCGTGCTGCTCGACCTCATGCTCCCCGGGATGCCGGGCACCGAGGTGTGCCGGCAGATCAGGACCACCTCGGCGGTGCCGATCATCATGCTGACAGCCAAGGACTCCGAGGTCGACATCGTGGTCGGACTCGAGCTGGGGGCCGACGACTACGTCACCAAGCCTTACTCCGCGCGTGAACTGCTGGCGCGCATGCGGGCCGTGCTGCGGCGCTTCTCCCAGATCGACGCCGACCTCGAAGACCGGGTGCTCGAGGGTGGGCGGGTCGTGCTCGACATCGACCGCCACACCGTTGCGGTCGAGGGCGGCGAGATCAACATGCCGCTCAAGGAATTCGAACTGCTCGAGGTGCTGATGCGCAACGCGGGCCGGGTGCTCACGCGCGGCCAGCTCATCGACCGGGTGTGGGGCAGCGACTACTTCGGCGACACGAAGACGCTCGACGTGCACATCAAGCGGATCCGCTCCCGCATCGAGCGGAACCCGGGGTCGCCCGAGATGCTGGTCACGGTGCGCGGGCTCGGCTACCGCTTCGAGGGCTGAGCGGCCGCGTACGAACGAAGAGGGCGCCCCTGCTGGGGCGCCCTCTTCGTCGTGAGTGTGATCCGGCCGTTCAGGGAGCGAGCGCGGAGAGGTAGTCGAGCGATCCGTCGAGCACCGGCACGGAGGCCAGCGCGCCCTCGGCGTCGCCCGACTGGAAGAACGCGGTGACGTCGGTGCCGGGCAGGGCGTCGAGCTCTTCGACCAGCAGCGGCTCGTCCTCATCGGAGCCGAGGCTCACGGTCGTGTTGGCGGGCACGCGCACGGTCAGCGAGGCGCCGTCCTCGCCGATCTCGATGTTGAGCGTCTGCGAGTCCTCGGTGCGGTTGACGATCGCGGCGACGAAGTTGCCCTCCGAGCCGTCCTCGTTCGCCACGATCAGGGCGTTGCGCACCTCGAGGGGGCCGGAGTCGTAGACGTTCGTGCCCTCCGCGGCCGAGTAGGCGATGGTGGTCGCCTGAGGCGAGATCATGCTGCATCCGGTGGCGGTGAGGACGAGAGCGCCGCCGATGGACAGCGACGCGATCAGCCGGCTGTTGCGGGGACCGAGTGCCGCGGCGGATCGGCCGCGCGTCAGACCGTTGCGGCGGTGTATCGAGATCACGGATCCTCCTAGACGGATGACGGTTCTCCAGCATTCTAGGGGCTCGCTGTCGAGCACGCGGAGCACCTCGGTGGCCGATGCCCGGTGGGGGATGTGTCGCCGCCCGACCGGTGGGGCGGAGAACCTTAGCGTATTTCTCCTGTGGTATCCTGGAGGTTGCCGAAAGGACATAACTCCATGCTTTTTGAGGTTGGCGAGACGGTCGTCTACCCCCATCACGGGGCGGCAACGATCATCGAGGTCAAAGACCGGATCATCAAGGGCGAGACGAAGAAGTATCTGAAGCTCAACGTCACGCAGGGTGATCTCATCATCGAAGTCCCCGCAGAGAACGTCGATTTGGTCGGCGTCCGAGATGTCATCGGCAAGGAGGGTCTCGACAAGGTCTTCGAGGTGCTGCGCGCTCCGTTCACGGAGGAGCCGACCAACTGGTCGCGCCGCTACAAGGCCAACCTCGAGAAGCTCGCCTCCGGTGATGTCATCAAGGTCAGTGAGGTCGTGCGCGACCTCTGGCGTCGTGACCAGGACCGCGGCCTGTCGGCCGGAGAGAAGCGGATGCTCGCCAAGGCGAAGCAGATCCTGATCTCCGAGCTCGCCCTCGCGGAGAAGACCGACGAGGAGAAGGCGAGCGTCCTTCTCGACGAGGTCCTCGCGAGCTGAGACTCTCAGAACGGCGCCCCGCGGGGCGCCGTTCTGCTGTGTGCACGGTGCGCCGGCGACCCGCTTTCAGCGAGGTTCATGAGCGGCGCGAGGAGCGCTGCTCTCCGCCGATCGCGATAGCGTGAACGGGTGAGCATCACCCCTGTGCCGCGCATCGGCGTGGTCGTCGTCGCCGCCGGCTCGGGCACCCGTCTCGGAGCCGGCGCCCCCAAGGCGTTCGTCGGCATCGACGGCAGCAGCATTCTGCGTCACGCGCTGACGGGCGTGTTCGCCGCCCCGGCCGCCCAGGTGGTGATCGTGGCCCCCGCCGGGCGCGAGGGCGATGCACTCAGCGAAGCGCTCGCTGCGGCGGGTGAGCGCCGTGACCTGGTCTCGGTGGTCGCCGGCGGTGAGACCCGCCAGGCCTCCGTCGCCGCCGGGCTCGCTGCGCTCTGGGCAGACGTCGAAATCGTTCTCGTGCACGACGCGGCGCGGGCGCTGACCCCCGCCGAGGTCTTCGAGCGCGTCATCGCGGCGATCGACGCCGGCGCTGCGGGTGCGATCCCTGTGCTGCCGGTCATCGACACCGTCAAGCGCGTCGTGGGGCACGAGATCGTCGCCGCCGTGGACCGCGCCGAGCTGGCGGCCGCGCAGACACCGCAGGGCTTCCGGCGTGACGTGCTCGATGCGGCATACGCCACAGCGCGCCACGACTTCACCGATGACGCCGCCCTGGTCGCCGAGGCCGGCCACGCGGTGGCCGCCGTGCCGGGGCATCCGCTCGCCTTCAAGATCACGACGACGGCCGACCTCGACCGTGCCCGGCACCTCATCACCGAGGCCGTTCCGCACGCTCCCGCGCATCTTCAGCACGGGCCCGTCGTTCCCCGCGTGGGGGTGGGCACGGACGTGCACGCCTTCGGCGGCGACGGCACGCTGTGGCTCGCGGGCCTCGAATGGCCCGGAGAGGCGCCGCTGTCGGGCCACTCCGATGGGGATGCCGTGGCGCACGCGATCGTGGACGCCCTGCTCTCGGCCGCCGGCCTGGGCGACATCGGCACGCATTTCGGCACGGATCACCCGGAGTACGCCGGCGCGCACGCGGATGTCTTCCTGAAGCGCACGGTCGCCCTCCTCGGCGAGGCGGGATGGCGCGTGGGAAATGTGTCGGTGCAGGTGCAGGCTCAACGCCCCCGCTTCTCGGCCCGCCGTGCGGAAGCCGAGCGGGCGCTGTCGGCCACCCTCGGAGGAGCGCCGGTCACGGTCTCGGCGACCACCACCGACGGCCTCGGATTCACCGGACGCGCTGAGGGCGTGTCCGCCTTCGCGGTCGCCCTGGTCGTTCCCGTCTGAGGATCTCGGCCCCGCGGTTCGGCGCGGCGCGCGTCAGAGCGCGCGCGTCATGAAGATCGAGAAGGGATCGAGGGCGTAGTCCTCGAACGGGCCGCAGAGCACGAAGCCCTCGCTCGCGTACAGGCGCTGCGCCGGTGCGAAGTCCTCGGTCGTGCCGGTCTCGAGCCACAGGCTCGACAGGCCCCGCAGCCGTGCCTCGTCGACGATGTGGCGCAGCATCGCGCGTCCGACGCCGGTGCCCCGGAAGCGGTCGTCGACGCGCATCGACTTGATCTCGCCACGGTCGGAGTCGAGTGCCTTCAATGCGCCGATGCCCGCGAGCTCCCCGTCGATCCATGCCGACCACACAGCTAGGGACGGATGCCGCAGCGCGTCGATATCGAGCGCGTGCACGCTCTCTGCGGGCGAGGTGTCGTGCATCCCGGCCAGGTGCGAGGCGATGAGGCGTCGGGTGGCATCACCGCTCAGGTCGTCGGTGCGGATCTCGATGGTGCGCTGCATGTCCGGGCCAGTGTGCCACGCGTCGATTGCGGGCGTGTTTCAGCGTGGCGCGTCAGGCCTCGACGGCGAACGGCGCCGGATCGCGCGGTGCACGGGATCCCCAGGCGAGCAATGCCAGCCCTGCCGCCAGCACCACCAGACCGACGATCGCAAGCGCCGAGAGCCGCTCGCCGAGCACGACGATGCCCAGCACGCTGGCCGTCAGCGGCTCGCCGAGCGTGAGGGTCGCGGCAGTGGCGGCGGTCAGGCCGCTCAGCCCCCAGGTGAAGAGGACGTAGGCGATAGAGATGGTCGCGAGTCCCAGCCACAGCGCCATCACCAGGCCCGCCGGGGTGCCGAGCCACGTCAGGTCGACGAAGGGCAGTGCGCAGGCGCAGATGATCGCCGAACTGGCGCCCATCGCACCCACGACCGTGAACGGGTCCCAGCCGTCGTCGAGCAGGCGGCGCTGTGCGTTCGCGATCACGGCGAAAGAGGCTCCTGCGCCCACCGACCCGAGCAGTCCGAGCGGATCCGTGCCGCCTGCGGCACCCGCCTCGCCGCCCGAGCCGAGGAGCACGACGCCGATCGTCGCGAGGGCGGTCGCACCGATCCACGTGCGGCTCGGCATCCGTCGCGTCAGGCCCCACTCCAGCAGACCCGCCAGGATCGGGGCGGAGCCGAGAGCGACGACCGTGCCGACGGCGACGCCGTTGCGCGTCGTGCCCAGGAAGAACAGCGGCTGGTAGAGCGAGATGCACACCCCGGTGAGCACCATCAGCGCGAGGGGGCGCAGGCCCCCTTTCGACAGGCTCAGCGAGCGGACCGTCTTCGCCGCGGTGTGCGGGCGCCGCCTGGCGTGACGGGCAGCGAGGGCGAACGCGATCACCGCGAGTCCGGCGCCGCCGATCACCATGCGCATGACGCCGACCGAGAGCGGCGTCGTGCCGTCCGGACCGAGGGCCATGGCCGTCCCGGTGGTGCCGAACAGCACGGCGGCGGCGAGGACGGCGAGCACATGCATCCTCCGTTTATATCCGCATCCTCGCCCTCTGGCGGACATGTCGCCACCAGGCTCCCAGGGGCTGCCGTGGCACCGCCGGTAGGCTGGTGCGGTGACGGTTCAGCTGTACGACACCAAGACGCAGACACTGCGCGACTTCGTGCCCCTCGACTCCGGAAACGTCACCATCTACGTCTGCGGCCCGACCGTGCAGTCGGGGCCGCATATCGGGCACCTGCGCGGTGCGCTGAGCTTCGACATCCTGCGCCGCTGGCTCACTCACCGCCACGGGCGTGTCACGTTCGTCCGCAATGTCACCGACATCGACGACAAGGTGCTCGCCAACGCCACCGACGGTGAGCCGTGGTGGGCGCTCGCCTACCGGATGGAGCTCGAGTTCACCCGCGCGTACAGCGCGATCGGCATCCTCGCGCCGACCTATGAGCCGCGGGCCACCGCCTCCATCCCGCAGATGCAGGAGCTGATCGCGCGGCTCATCGACGCGGGGCATGCATACGCCGCCCCTTCGACCGGCTCGGCGGCCGAGACCGATTCCGCGGGTGATGTGTACTTCGACGTGCGGTCCTGGGCGGAGTACGGGTCGCTCACGAGGCAGAGCCTCGACGCCATGGAGCCGGCGGCGGACGCCGATCCGCGGGGCAAGCGCGATCCTCGGGATTTCGCGCTGTGGAAGGGCGCGAAGGCCGACGAGCCGACGTCCGCGACATGGGACTCGCCGTGGGGACCCGGGCGTCCCGGCTGGCACATCGAATGCTCTGCGATGTCGCGGCGCTACCTCGGCAGCGAGTTCGACATCCACGGCGGCGGGCTCGATCTGCGCTTCCCGCACCATGAGAACGAGCTGGCCCAGTCGACGGCCGCCGGCGACGGCTTCGCCCGCTACTGGGTGCACAACGGCCTCGTGACCGTCGGTGCGCAGAAGATGTCGAAGTCGCTGTTCAACTTCATCCTCGCCGAGGACGTGCTGCGTGAGCGCGATCCGCTGGTGGTGCGCTACGCGCTCGCCGCGGCCCACTACCGTTCCAGCCTCGACATCACCACGACGACCTTCGACGAGGCCGAAGCCGCGGTCGACCGCATCCGCACCTTCCTCGAGCGCGCCGTGCGGATTCTTCGCGGCGCGGACGACCTGCGCGTGAGCGCCGCCGTGCCGGCCGCGTTCGCCGCGGCACTCGACGACGACCTCGGCGTGCCGCAGGCGCTCGCCGTGCTGCACGAGACCGTGCGCGAGGGCAACACGGCGCTCGACGCCGGCGACCGCGACGGGGCGCTGCGCGCGTTCGCCGACGTCGCAGTGATGACGGGTGTGCTCGGCATCGACCCGCTCGACCCGCACTGGCGCTCGACGGATGCCTCGGACCAGACCCGCGCCCTCGACGCCCTGGTGCAGACGATGATCGCGCAGCGCGCCGATGCGCGCGCAGCGAAGGACTGGGCGGCCGCCGACCGCATCCGCGACGCGATCGCGGCGGCCGGCATCGCCCTCGAAGACGGACCCGACGGGACGCACTGGAGTGTCGCCGACACGCCCCGTTCCGCGGAGAGCAACTGACGGGGCGGCGCCCCGCATGAAGGAGAACTGATGGCCAAGGCAGGACGCCCGGGCGCGAGCAAGGGCAACAAGAAGGGCCCCACCAAGGGCACCGGAGGCAAGAACAAGCGGTCGCTCGCCGGTCGCGGGCCGACCCCCAAGGCGGAGGACCGCGCATGGCACCCCGCCGGCAAGCGCAAGGCGGCCGCTGAGCGCTACGCGGCTGCGGGCGGCAAGGCCCAGCCCGGTCAGTCCGCACCGCGTTCGCCGCGTCCCGGCAAGAAGGACGACGACACCGAGACCGTCACCGGTCGCAACTCGGTGCTGGAGGCGCTGCGCGCGAAGATCCCCGCGACGGCCTTCTACATCGCGCAGCGCGTCGAGATGGACGACCGCGTCAAGGAGATGCTGGCGATCGCGACGCACCGCGAGATCCCGGTGCTCGAGGTGACGCGGCCGGAGCTCGACCGCATGGCGGGCTTCGACGGCGTGCACCAGGGCGTCGCGCTGAAGGTGCCGCCGTACGAGTACGCCCACCCGCAGGACCTGCTGGAACAGGTGATCGACGGTGGCCAGACACCGCTCTTCGTCGCCCTCGACGGCATCACCGACCCGCGCAACCTCGGCGCGATCCTCCGCTCGACGGCCGCGTTCGGCGGTCACGCCGTCATCGTGCCGCAGCGCCGTTCGGCGAGCGTCAACTCGGCGGCGTGGAAGACGAGCGCCGGCGCGGCCGCGCGCATCCCCGTCGCGATCGCGGCGAACCTCACCGCGATGCTCAAGGACTTCAAGAAGCAGGGCGTGTTCGTGCTCGGGCTCGACGGCGGGGGAGACGTCTCCCTCCCCGAGCTGCAGCTTGCCGACCGCCCCGTGGTCATCGTCGTGGGCTCCGAGGGCAAGGGCCTCTCGCGACTGGTGACCGAGACCTGCGACCAGATCGTCTCGATCCCGATCTCGTCGAGCACCGAGTCGCTCAACGCCGGAATCGCGGCATCCGTCGCCCTCTACCAGGTCGCCACGCTCCGCACCGCTCCGCCGGAGTGAGTCGCTGCGTGTCGCATTCAGGGGAATGAAGCGCGGGGCCGCGCGCTTGTCTCACGCAGGGCCGGCGAGCGTTCGCCGGCACGACAGATCGAAAGGCAGAACATGGCACGCATCGCCGTCATCGGAGGCTCCGGCTACGCCGGCCGCCACATCGTCGCCGAGGCGGTGAGCCGCGGGCACAGCGTCCTGTCCATCGCGCGCCGCGTCCCAAGCGAGCGTCAGCCCGGCGCCGTCTACATCGAGGGCTCGCTGACCGACGTGCCTGACCTGCTCGCGCAGCTCGAAGGTGTCGACGTCGTCGTGTCGGCGGTGGCGCCCCGCGGCGACATGCAGGGCCTCGTGCGCCCGAACATCGCCGCGCTCGCCTCACTTCTGCCCGAAGGCGTCCGGCTGGGGGTCATCGGCGGTGCCGGCGGCAGCCTCGTCACCGAGGACGGGCAACGGGTCGTGGATCTGCCCTCGTTCAGCGAGGACTACAAGGCCGAGGCGCTCGAGGCGATCGGCATCCTGGACGACCTGCAAGCTGGGCCGGAGTCCGTCGACTGGTTCTACATCCACCCCGCCGGCGGGTTCGGCGCGTTCAAGCCTGGCGAGCGCACCGGCTCGTACCGCACCGGCGGCGACGTCATCGTGACCGACGCCGAGGGAGAGTCGTACATCTCGGGAGAAGACCTCGCCGTGGCGATCGTCGACGAGATCGAGAACCCCCAGCACCCGCGCAAGCGTTTCACCGTCGGGTACTGACCCCGGAATCGCGAAAGGGTATGTTTCCGCACGCGTGGTGTGCGGAAACATACCCTTTCGCGCATCCTGGCGCGCTGGTCAGACTCCGCTAGACGAGGTCGCGCCAGTCGATGTCGTCGTCGTCGTCGATCACCGGGTTCGGGGACGTGATGATCGAGAGCGACACCGTCTCGGTCGGGGGCCCCATCAGCGTCGCCTCATCGCGGCGGTGTCGCAGCACGTTGTCGATGTAGCTCGTCAGCGACTCCGCGAGCGGGACCGACTTCCCCTTCGCCTGAGACAGATACCAGCGGTGCTCGAGCAGCTGGTGGAAAACCTCGGCGGGCTCGAGCTTGGACCGCAGATCCCACGGGACCGCCTTGACGACCGGCTCGAACACGCGGGTGAGCCACTCGTGCGCGACCATCTCTTCGTCGTCACCCAGGCGGGAGATGCGCGCGCGGAACTCGTCGAGGTCGTTGAGCAGGCGCCGGGCCTGGTTCTCCTCGACGTCGAGGCCGGTCAGGCGCAGCAGGCGGCGCTGATGGTGGCCCGCGTCCACGACCTTCGGCTGGATCGACACCCGGGCGCCGTCAGCCGTGGCCTGGATCGACATCTCGCCGATGTCGAACCCCAGCTCGTTGAGGCGCTGCACCCGTTCGGTCAGGCGCCAGGACTCGTCGGCGCGGAAGCTCTCTTCGTCGGTGAGCGCCGCCCACAGCGCGTGGTACGACGACACGATCCCGTCCGCCACCGCGATGGCGTCGACGCCGCCCTCGAGGCGGCCGCCGGCCTCGAGGTCCATGATCTCTCCGGCGATGTTGGTGCGGGCGATATCGAGGTCGTGTGCGCGCTGGCCCGGGGTCAGACCGCTCTCGTGCAACTCGCCGGTCTCGGCGTCGACCAGGTACGCCGCGAAGGCGCCGGCATCGCGGCGGAACAGCGTGTTCGACAGCGACACGTCGCCCCAGAAGAACCCGACGTTGTGCAGGCGCACCAGCAGCAGTGCGAGCGCATCCACCAGGCGGGTGGCGGTGTCGGGGCGCAGCACCTGGGTGAACAGGGCGCGGTAGGGGAGCGAGAACTTCAGGTGGGCGGTGACCAGGGCGGCGGGCAGCGGCTCACCCGCGGCATCCGTCCGTCCGGCGATCACGGCGACCCGTGCGACGCAGGGAACGTCGAGGCGGGCGAGGTTGCCGAGCATGTCGTATTCGCGCTGCGCCATCGCCTGCGTCGTCTCCTTGATGGCCACCACCCGGCCGGAGAGGTTCGCGAAGCGAACCAGATGGCGTGAGAGGCCCTTCGGGAGGAAGACGATGTGCTGCGACGGCCAGTCGCCCAGCGGCGTCGACCAGGGCAGCGTCAGCAGTCCCGGGTCCACACTGCTGGCGGTGATGCTCAGGGCGTCAGGCACGTCCCCTCCTGAAAAGAAAGCGACGGCGCGGGGGAATCTCTCCCACCCGCGCCGTCGCGATGCGAAACGGTGTTACGCCGCAGCGATCGCCCTGTCGGTGAGGCGCTCGCCCGACTCGATGTCGAACACGTGGACGTGTCCGGGGACCGGAGCCAGCGCGACCTGGTCGCCCGCGATGGGGTGACGGCGGCCGTCGACGCGCGCGACGATGTCGGTGCGCTTGCCGTTGACGTCGGTGTGCCCGTACAGGTAGCCGTCGGCGCCGAGCTCCTCGACGAGGTCGACGGTGACCGTGAGGCCCTTGCCGTCGGCGGGGGCGACCTGGATGTCCTCGGGGCGGACGCCGATGGTGACGTCGGAGCCGTGCGCCTTGCCGAGCGTGTCGGCCTCGATGCCGACGACGGTGTCGCCGAACTGGACGCCGCCCTCGGCGAGGTGCGCCGGGAACAGGTTCATGGCAGGCGAGCCGATGAAGCCGGCGACGAACACGTTGTTCGGCTTCTCGTACAGGTCGCGCGGGGTGCCGACCTGCTGCAGGAGGCCGTCCTTGAGGACCGCGATGCGGTCGCCCATGGTGAGGGCCTCGGTCTGGTCGTGGGTGACGTAGACGGTGGTGACGCCCAGGCGACGCTGGAGCGACGCGATCTGGGTGCGGGTCTGCACGCGGAGCTTGGCGTCGAGGTTCGACAGCGGCTCGTCCATGAGGAACACCTGCGGCTGGCGGACGATGGCGCGGCCCATGGCGACGCGCTGACGCTGACCACCCGAGAGGGCCTTCGGCTTGCGGGTCAGGTACTCCTCGAGGTCGAGGAGCTTGGCGGCCTCGAGGACGCGGGCTGCGCGCTCCTCCTTGCCGACGCCGGCGATCTTGAGCGCGAAGCCCATGTTCTCGGCGACCGTCATGTGCGGGTACAGCGCGTAGTTCTGGAAGACCATCGCGATGTCGCGGTCCTTCGGCGGGACGTCGGTGACGTCACGGTCGCCGATCAGGATGCGGCCCGAGTTGACCTCTTCGAGGCCGGCCAGCATGCGCAGCGATGTGGACTTTCCGCAGCCCGAGGGGCCGACGAGGACCAGGAACTCGCCATCGGCGACCTCGAGGTTGAGCTTGTCCACAGCGGGGCGAGTGCCCCCGGGGTACAGGCGAGTTGCGTTGTCAAACGTGACGGACGCCATGTTCTCTTCTCCTTCACCGGCAGGTACGTGCCGGACGATCCGTAGTGATGGAATGAGCGGGGGCATTCCCGCACGCCCGTCATCGGGCGCACGAACAGTATGACACGGCGCGTGCGGAGGTCGCGTCTGGGCATTTCCCAGGGTGGCTGGCTAGCATCGTTGACGGCCACTTTCCCGTCCGGCCCCCGCCGGATACCGGCCCGATTTTCCGCACCGAGAGGTCCCATGTCGAGCGACGAGTCACAGAACGCCGCATCCAGCGAGCGCCGCGACGCCGTGCGTGAGAAGGCGCAGCAGGTGAAGGCGCGGCAGTCCCGGGCTCGTCTCATCCGACGGACGTCCCTCGCGGTCGTCGCCCTCGCGTTCGTGGCCGTCATCGCGGTCGTGGTGACGTGGACCGTCTCGTCGAGTGCGTCGAAGCCGATGATGAGCCCTGCGAACGTCGTGGACGACGGCTTCGTGGTGAGCGACGTCACGGGTGGCGGCGTGGGATCCGAGGGTGCGGACGTGAACGGGACTCCTGGGGGCGAGGCGAGCACGGCCACCCCCGCGCCTGCGTCGGAACCCACACCCACGGGGACGCCCACGGAGGCCCCCGCGGTCGAGATCCGGGTGTACGTCGACTATCTTTCGACCGGTTCGCGGGACTTCCAGCTGGCCAACATGAAGCAGCTGTCGGAGTGGGTCGACGACGACGCCGCGACCCTGACCTACTACCCGGTGGCGATGCTGACGGCCAAGTCCAACGGCACCAAGTACTCGCTGCGCGCTGCCGGTGCGGCCGCCTGCGTCGCCCAGCACGCTCCGGACTACTTCTTCGCGTTCAACGACGCGCTGCTGCGCCAGCAGCCCGAGGTCGACTCCGACGGCTACAGCGACAGTGAGCTCGCCGCCATGGCGATCGCCACCGGTCTGGACGGCCCGAAGGTCGTGCGAGCGTGCATCGAGGAGCAGTCGTACGCCTCGTGGGCGAAGACGGCGACCGACCGGGCGCTGCAGGAGCTTCCCGGAACCGGCGGCGCCGCCCTCACCGGCACGCCGATGGTGCTCGTGAACGGCACGCAGTACGTGGGCAAGCTGGACGACCCCAAGGAGTTCGCGCAGTTCGTCCTCACGGTCGCGAGCGACGCGTACTACAAGGCCACGCCGACCCCGACTCCGACCCCGGCTCCCTGATCGGGTGCCTGCGCGGGCGCCGCTAGACTGGGCGCTCTGCCGACTTGGCGCAATTGGTAGCGCACCGTACTTGTAATACGGGGGTTACGGGTTCAAGTCCCGTAGTCGGCTCCACCTCGTCACATCTCGGCGTCGACACGCACGTTGTCACGCGTCGTCGGCTCCACCTCAGATGTCGTCGTCATCGACGCCGGTCGTGGGCAGGCAAAATGGATCGGGTGACCGCATCCCGCCTGCCCGTCTGGATGGGCCTCGGCGGCGCCGCGCTCATCGGGGTGCTGACCGCGGTGCAGGCGCGCATCAACGGCCAACTGGGCGTCCGCATCGACGACGGGTTCGCGGCCGCGGTGATCTCGTTCGGCTCAGGCCTGGTCGTGCTGGTCGTGCTCTCAGCGGCCCTGCCGCAGGGACGGCGGGGCTTCGCCGCGCTGATCAGCGGGGTGCGCGGCGGCGGCATCCCGATCTGGATGCTGGGCGGCGGTGTCGCCGGCGCGCTCTCGGTCGCCACGCAATCTCTGGCTGTCGGCATCATCGGCGTCGCACTGTTCACGGTCGGGGTCGTCGCCGGGCAGACCGTGAGCGGCCTGCTGCTGGACCGTTCGGGCATCGGCCCGGCGGGCGTCGTGGCGGTGACCCCCGCGCGGCTGGCCGGCGGCGCGCTGGCGCTGCTCGCCGCCGGAGTGTCGCTGGCGGGCGGCATCGATGCCCCGCCCGTCCTGGTCGTGCTGCCCTTCCTGGTCGGCGCCGGCATCGCCTGGCAGTCCGCGGTCAACGGCAGGCTGCGTCAGCGCGTCGGAACGCCGTTGACCGCGACCCTGGTGAACTTCATCGGCGGGACCGCTGTCCTCGGCGTCGCCGAGCTCATCCACACCGGGGTCGCCGGCCCGCCGACGTCGTACCCGTCCGATCCCTGGCTCTACCTCGGCGGGGTGATCGGGGTGGCGTACATCTTCCTGGCGGCAGCACTCGTGCCCCACACCGGAGTGCTGCTGCTGGGTCTGGGCACGGTCGTCGGGCAGGTGGTGACGTCCGTGCTCATCGACGCGATCTGGCCGGCAGCGGGGGCACCAGCTCCGGCAGCGTCGCTGCTCATGTCGACGCTCGCGATCCTCTCGGTGGTCGTGGCGGTCGTGCCGTGGGGACGGATGCCGCGCCGCCGGCGGTGACGCCGCGTGCCGGTCCCTCCTCCCCGCCGACAAGACAGGCGACCATGGCGCTCCGACGCGGTGATCGCCCTCCGGTGCGCCGCCGGCGCGAGAAGGTGGTGGAATGGATGTCGGCGCGACAGCCGGCCCCGGGCGTCACCCGCAGGGGCGGCGCCGTGCTCCACGTCGGCTCGACAGCGCGCGCACCCCGCCCGCTCGTCAGCCGCCGGCGGGCGTGAAGCCGCACCATCGCGGTCGCCTGCTGCGCGATGCGCGTGCCGCGCCCGACGGCCCGCGACGGCCTCAGACCTGAATTCCGGAAGAAGAGTGAGATGTCGGCAGATCCCTATGGCAACGGCGCAGAGGTCCTCGACCCAGAGGAGGACCTGCGCACCTTGATCTCCGTCCGTCCGGCGCGCCACCGCGCCGTCGACCCGTCGATCGCCCGCTCCTGGCTGCTCGTGCCCGGAACGCGCCCCGAGTCGTTCGCAGACATGGCAGCCTCCCGCGCCGACGCCGTCGTGCTCGACATCGAAGACGCGGTCGACCCGAGGAACAAGCCGCAGGCACGGCAGGACGTCGTCGACTGGCTCGCTGGCGGAGGCCGTGCGTGGGTGCGGGTGAACGACGCGGCCAGCCCGTTCTGGGCTGACGACCTCGCCGCCCTCGTCGGTGTCCCGGGGCTGCTCGGCATCATGCTGGCCAAGACCGAGTCGCCCGACCAGGTGACGAGCTCGTTCGACCGCCTGCGCGCCAGCGTGCCCGTGGTCGCCCTCATCGAGTCGGCGCTGGGCATGGAGGACGCCGCCCATATCGCCCGTGCGCGCGGCGCGTTCCGTCTCGCGTTCGGCAGCGGTGACTTCCGCCGCGACACCGGCATGAGTGCGGATGCCGAGGCGATGGCGTACCCGCGGGCGCGCCTGGTCGTCGCGAGCCGCGTCGGCGACCTCCCGGGTCCGATCGACGGCCCCACGGTGGGCAACAGCATGCCGACGCTCCGCGAGCACTCCGCGATCACCGTGTCGATGGGCATGACCGGCAAGCTGTGCCTCGCGGCCGAACAGGCGCCCGTCATCAACGAGGTGATCTGCCCCGCACCGAGCGAGGTGGAGTGGGCGCTGGACTTCCTCGCCGATTTCGAGAGCCGCGGCCGGGTGGTCCGCGACGGCAGCGACTTGCCGCGACTCGGCCGCGCGCAGAAGATCGAGAAGCTGGCGATCGCGTTCGGGGTGCACCCGACTTCGTGACCGACGCCGCACCACCGAACCCGAAGGGACGCACCACATGGCTGACGACATCCGCTTGAGCGAAGGCGACGAGAACCCGGGGTTCGCCCTCCCCGATTCCACGGGCGCCGTGGTCCGGCCCGAGGACTTCGCCGGCCGACGCCTGATCGTCTACTTCTACCCGGCCGCCTTCACCCCCGGCTGCACGACCGAGGCCTGCGACTTCCGCGACAACCTCGCCTCGCTCCAGGCAGCGGGCGCCGCCGTCGTCGGCATCTCGCCCGACTCGGTGGCGCGGCTCGCGGAGTGGGCGGAGGCCGAGCAGCTGCAGTTCCCGCTGCTGTCCGACGAGGACCACGCCGTGGCAGAGGCCTGGGGTGCCTGGGGCACCAAGGTCGTGGGCGGCGAGGAGCGCGTGGGACTCATCCGCTCGACGTTCGTCCTGACCGCCGACGGCACGGTGGAGTCGGCCGAGTACCACGTCGACCCGAAGGGTCATGTGGAGCGGCTGCGCGCTCAGCTCGCCGCCCGAGACCCGTCCGGCCGGCCCGCCACCTTCATCCGGGCGACGGGCCGATTCGCGGCATCCGTGTCAGCAGCGTCGATCCGCCGCCCGTCAGGGCATCCGGCTGACGAGCCCGCGGGCGTCGATCGCTTTGCGTCGTTCCGGCCGAGACCGCGGCGGCTTGCCGCCGACGTACAGCCAGCCGAGGAGCTCCTCGTTCTTCTTGAGGCCGTGCGCCTTGGCGACGGCCTTGGCGCGGGTGTAGTGGCCGGTGCGCCAGATGACACCCCAGCCCGCCTCGTCCAGCAGGAGGCTCAGCATGTGGGCGACGCCCGAGGCGACGGCCTCCTGCTCCCAGCGAGGCACCTTGTGGCTCTTGCGATAGCTCGCGACGACGGCGATGAGCAGGGGGGCCCGCATCGTCTTCGACGACACGCCCTTGTCGCCCTGCGCCTTGTTGATCGCACGGCCGAGCCGGTCGCGATCGTCGCCGCGCAGCTCGATGAGTCGCCAGGGCCGGAGCGACGAGTGATCTGCGACCCGACCGGCGGCGGCCACGAGCTCAAGCAGCTCATCGTGCGTCGGCGCCTCCTCGGTGACCTTGGACCACGATCGCCGCGCGAGCGCGGCCTCCAGTGCTCCGGGCATCAGGCGGCGCCGGGCTCGTCGCCCGGCGTGAACTGCAGCGAGATCGAGTTCATGCAGTAGCGGTCGCCGGTCGGCGTGCCGAAGCCGTCAGGGAACACGTGGCCGAGGTGCGAGCCGCAGTTCGCGCAGCGCACCTCGGTGCGGACCATCCCGTGGCTGTTGTCTTCGATCAGCTCGACCGCTTCAGGGCGGATGGATTCGTAGAAGCTCGGCCATCCGCAGTGCGAGTCGAATTTGGTGCCGCCCTGGAACAGCTCGGCGCCGCACGCCGCGCACGTGTACAGACCGGCGCGGCTCTCGTCGAGCAGCTCGCCGGTCCACGGCCGCTCGGTGCCGGCTTCACGCAGCACCGCGTACTGCTCGGCGGACAGGTCTTCGCGCCACTGGGCGTCGCTCTTGTCGACGGCGTAGGTCATGGTCTCCTCCTGGGCACAGCATCCGGGCCCGTGCACTTCAGGTTCCATTCAACCTCAGCCGGCGGGGCAGCGGGTCGTCGGGTGCGGGATTTGGGGCGCGCAAGGAACGTTCGGGGCGCGTCGCGTGCTCCCCAAACGTTCGCGGGGCGCCCCGAACCCCGAAGAGCGGGCCGTGGGGGAGGATGGCGGGATGACCGAGGACCCGGATGCCGAGACCGCGGCGGTAGCGGAGCGGTACGGGCGCTTCGCGCGCGATGAGGCGCCCGGGCGGTCCGACCTCTACGCGGACTGGGCTCGCGGCGTCGCCGCCGATCCCGACCTCGCCGCCATCCTCGCGCGGATTCCGGCCACCCGGCGGCAGCCGCCCCTCGTCTTCGCGGTCACCCGCATGCTCGGGGCACCCGAGGAGGGGTATCCGGCGTGGGCCGCGTGGCTCCGCGTGCACGCCGACGAGGCTGTGGCCGAGGCATCCGCCCGCCGCCTGCAGACCAACGAGCCGCAGCGATGTGCGGCGCTCCTGCCCGCGCTCGCCACCGTGCCTGGGCCGATCGCTCTGCTCGAGGTCGGTGCGAGCGCGGGACTGTGCCTGTACCCCGACCGCTACTCGTACCGCTACCACGGCGGCGGGGGCGTGACGGCGCTCGACCCGGCCGACGGGCCGTCGACCGTGATGCTGGACTGCGATGTCACCGGCGACCCGTCGCTCGAGATGCCGCAGGTGGTGTGGCGCGCCGGGATCGACCTCGATCCGCTCGACGCGGCCGACGCCGGTGACCGGCGGTTCCTCACGAGCCTCGTGTGGCCGGGGGAGGTGGGCCGCGCCGCGCGGATCGGAGCCGCCCTCGACATCGTGGCGGCCGACCCGCCGCTGCTCCTCGCCGGCGACGCGTCCGATCCGGAGGTCCTGCGGACCGCCGCAGCGCTCGCGCCGGCCGGTGCGACGCTCGTCGTGACCACGCCGGGAGTGCTCCCGCACATCCCGCGCGCCGGGCGCGAGCGGCTGATCGACGCCGTGCGGAAGCTGGATGCTGTGTGGATCACGATCGATCCGCCCGGCCTCCACGAGCGATGGAATGGGGCCGTCGATCCCGGCACATGGGGCGGCTTCGTGCTCGGCCGCGACGGCGAGCCGCTGGCCGCGGTGGATCCGCTCGGCGGTTTCGTGCACTGGCGCGCGTGGCACCCCGGAGGGATGGATGCCGCGAGCTAGCGTGGACGCGTGCCTCTGACCGACCGTGACCGCGCCCTCCTCGACTTCGAGGCCGAGTGGCGCCGGCACGCCGGGGCCAAGGAGGAGGCGATCCGCGCCGAGCTGGGCGTGTCGCCGGCGCGGTACTACCAGCTGCTCGGGCGGCTCATCGACACGACCGAGGCCCAGGAGCACGACCCGATGCTCGTGAAGCGACTCCGCCGACTGCGCGATGCGCGGCTGCATGAGCGCGCCGCCCGCTCCGCCGACGCGCGCTGAGTACCGGTTCGGGCGCGGACGGACTGTCGCGCGCAGGACGCCCAGCACCGGCCGGGTAGCATCGACGGGTGCCGACCACCAGCTTCCCCCGGGATCGTTTCGACGATGTGCCGGAGACGGACCGCGTCGGCGCGCACCGGGCGGAGAACCCCCGCATGCGCGGCTGGGTCGTGCTGCTGTGGGCGGCACTGGCCACGGTCGTGCTCATCCTCGTCGGGATCTTCGGCACCCTGCTGGCCTCCGGCCGGATCGAGCTGGTGCCGACGCCCGCTCCCACGGTGGCGCCCGAGCCCGAGGTCACACCCGTGGTCGACATGGACTACGACGTCATGATCCTGAACGCCACCCCCGAGCAGGGACTGGCGACGCAGATGAAGGACGTCGTCGTCGGTGCCGGTTGGGCGGATGAGAAGGTGACGGCGGGCGAAGCCGGCTCGCAGGACTTCCCGACGACCACCGTCTTCTACGTCGACCCGGCGGACGAAGCGGCGGCGGCCGGCCTCGCCGGCGTCATCGGCGGCGCCGGGATCGAGCAGAGCGATGCCTACCCGGCGACCTCCCCGGACGTCCCCCAGCTGACCGTGGTGATCGGTCTCGATCGCACCGCCGCCGGACAGACGCCCGCACCCACCCCCTGACCGCGCGCTGCGGCGTGTTTCGCGCCGGTAAACACTTGTATTCCTGCGTGTCAACAAGTGACGAAACGCGCCGAGGCCGTGTTTTCGCCTGCATACGATGAAGCCCTGCACCGCCGGCTACAGGAGATTCGCATGACCCAGGGCACCGTCAAATGGTTCAACGCCGAGAAGGGATTCGGCTTCATCACCGTCGCCGACGGCCAGGACGTCTTCGTCCACTACTCGAACATCGACATGTCGGGCTTCCGCGTGCTCGAAGAGGGGCAGACCGTGGAGTTCACGGTCGGCTCCGGGCAGAAGGGCCCCCAGGCTGAGGCGGTGCGCGTCGTCTGAACGACCGCCGCAGCGCCTGGCGCTGAACCTGATGAAGAGACGGGGATGCCGAAAGGCTCCCCGTCTCTTCGTGTTGCGGCATCCGTCATCGCGGCTTGCACTCGATAGGGTCGAGTGCCAGAATGAGTTAGCACTCGTGATTGTTGAGTGCTAATACCCAAAGCCAACGTTCCGGAGGGACGACACACAACATGGCAAAGATCATCGCTTTCGACGAGGAGGCCCGTCGTGGCCTCGAGCGCGGCCTCAACATCCTGGCCGACGCCGTCAAGGTGACGCTCGGCCCGCGCGGTCGCAACGTCGTGCTTGAGAAGAAGTGGGGCGCCCCCACGATCACGAACGACGGCGTCTCGATCGCCAAGGAGATCGAGCTCGACGACCCGTACGAGAAGATCGGCGCGGAGCTCGTCAAGGAGGTCGCCAAGAAGACCGACGACGTCGCCGGTGACGGCACGACCACCGCGACCGTCCTCGCCCAGGCGCTCGTCCGCGAGGGCCTGCGCAACGTCGCAGCCGGCGCCGACCCCATCTCGCTCAAGAAGGGCATCGAGAAGGCCGTCGCCGCCATCACCGCCGAGCTGCTCGAGTCCGCCAAGGAGGTCGAGTCCAAGGAGCAGATCGCTGCCACGGCTTCGATCTCGGCCGCTGACCCCGAGATCGGCGCGCTGATCGCCGAGGCCATCGACAAGGTGGGCAAGGAAGGCGTCGTCACCGTCGAGGAGTCGCAGACCTTCGGCACCGAGCTCGAGCTCACCGAGGGCATGCGCTTCGACAAGGGCTACATCAACCCTTACTTCGTCACGGACCCGGAGCGTCAGGAAGCGGTCTTCGAGGACCCCTACATCCTCATCGCGAACCAGAAGATCTCGAACATCAAGGACCTTCTGCCCGTCGTCGACAAGGTGATCCAGGACGGCAAGGAGCTCGTCATCATCGCCGAGGACGTCGAGGGTGAGGCTCTCGCGACCCTCGTGCTCAACAAGATCCGCGGCATCTTCAAGTCGGTCGCCGTCAAGGCTCCCGGCTTCGGCGACCGTCGCAAGGCGCAGCTGCAGGACATCGCGATCCTCACCGGTGCGCAGGTCATCACGGAGGAGGTCGGTCTCAAGCTCGAGAACGCCACCCTCGACCTGCTCGGCCGTGCGCGCAAGGTCATCGTCACCAAGGACGAGACCACGATCATCGAGGGTGTCGGCGACGCCTCTGCGATCGAGGGTCGCGTGACCCAGATCCGCCGCGAGATCGACAACACCGACAGCGACTACGACCGCGAGAAGCTCCAGGAGCGTCTCGCCAAGCTCGCCGGCGGCGTCGCCGTCATCAAGGCGGGTGCGGCGACCGAGGTCGAGCTCAAGGAGCGCAAGCACCGCATCGAGGACGCCGTTCGCAACGCGAAGGCGGCCGTCGAGGAGGGCATCGTCCCCGGTGGTGGCGTCGCGCTCATCCAGGCCGGCAAGAAGGCCCTCGACGGGCTCGAGCTGACCGGTGACGAAGCGACCGGTGCCAACATCGTGCGCGTCGCGATCGAGGCTCCGCTCAAGCAGATCGCCCTCAACGCCGGTCTCGAGCCGGGCGTCGTCGCGAACAAGGTCTCGGAGCTCCCCGCGGGCCACGGCCTCAACGCCGCCACGGGCGAGTACGGTGACCTGTTCGCGCAGGGCATCATCGACCCCGCCAAGGTGACCCGTTCGGCGCTGCAGAACGCCGCGTCGATCGCCGGCCTCTTCCTCACGACCGAGGCCGTCGTCGCCGACAAGCCCGAGAAGGTCTCGGCTCCGGCCGGCGACCCGACCGGTGGCATGGACTTCTGATCCAGCCCCTCGCATAACGCGTTCACAGAACGGCCCCTCCTCGCGGAGGGGCCGTTCTGCGTCTCCCGCCGGTGGGGGGATCAGCGGAAGAGGCTGGTCGTCGCCAGCTCGGTGTCGGCGTACTGCCGGCCCGCGGCCGCGAGAGACGCGTTGATGTTCGCGAGCGACTCCTCGACCTGGCGCTGCGTCCCGCGCCATTGCTCCACGACGCCCGCGAACGCCACCGCGGCCGAGCCCGACCACGAAGACTGCAGCTGGGTCAGCTGCGCGAGCATCGCGTTCGACTCCGCCTGCAGCCGGTCGATCGTGCCGCGCACGGTGGCGGTCGAGGTGAGGATGCTGTCGCTGTCGACGGTGAAGACGGCCATTCGGGGGCTCCTGATCAACGTGCGGCGGCCGGATGCCGAACCGCGGTGACCGCAACGCTAAGTGCCCGCACGACGCGGGACGCGGCATCCGTCGTCATCTGTGGAGGGTGCAGCTGAGACGCCGGCTGGGGAGGAGAGACGTCACTCGGAGGCGTCGGCCAGGCGCCGCATCGGCTGTGTGAGGATGTCGATGTGCTCCCCGGCGGCGCGGGCGTCAGCGAGCGGGAAGGCGACGCGGAACGTCGCACCACCGCCCGGGGTGTCGACGACGTCGACGGAGCCGTGCAGCGCCTCGACGATCGACGCCACGATGGACAGGCCGAGGCCCGAGCCGCCGGTCTCGCGCGTGCGGGAGGTGTCGGCCCGCCAGAAGCGCTGGAAGATCTTGTCTTTGATCTGGTCGGGAACGCCCTCGCCGTGGTCGACGATCTCGATCCAGCCCATGCGGGCGCGGGCATCGACGCCGACGCGCAGCTCGATGGGCGAGTCCTCGGCGGTGAAGCGGCGCGCGTTGCCGAGCAGGTTGGTCACGACCTGGCGGATGCGGTTCTCGTCACCGAGCACCACGGGCAGCAGCCCGTCGGCCGGGAGAGCATCGTCGGCCTCCGGTAGCAGGGTCGGCATGGCAGAGGCAGCAGCGCCAGTCGCCGGTATCGGCTTGGGACGCCGTCGCAGCAGCGACAGCGTCGCACCGGCGCGCGAGATCGCCGACGGGCTGCCGGCACGCCGCTTGTCGTCGGGAGAGACGGCGGACTCGGCTTCAGCCGGCGCGACGGAGTCCTCGATCGTCGTGTCGATGACCGTGACCGGCCGCGCCGGCGCGGCCGCGCGCACGTCGAGCGCCGCATCCCGTGCGACGGGGCGCAGATCGACGGGTCCGATGACGACGTCGCGGCGTTCGTCGAGGCGGGCGAGGGCGAGCAGGTCCTCGACGAGGAGGCCCATGCGGATGGCCTCCTTCTCGATGCGCTCCATGGACTGCGCGACGTCCTCGTCGCCGCGCACGGCGCCCATGCGGTAGAGCTCGGCGTAGCCTCGCACGGTGACCAGCGGGGTGCGCAGCTCGTGGCTGGCATCGCCGATGAACCGCCTCATCTGTCGCACGGTCGCATCGCGCTGCGTGATGGCGGCGTCGACACGGTCGAGCATCGCGTTGATCGCCGTCTTCAGGCGCCCGACTTCGGTCGTGGTCGGCTCGATGTCGGTCATGCGCAGGCTGAAGTCGCCGGCCGCGATCGCGTCGGCCGTCGATTCGACCTGGCCGAGGCTGCGGAAGGTGAGGGTGACGAGGTAGCGGGTGGCGACCGCGCCGCCCACGAGGATCAGGATCGCGAGGATGCTGTAGATGCCGATGTACGACGCGATCGTCCGGTTCACCGTCGCCAGCGGCACGGCGACCATCTGCGAATAGAACAGCCCGCTGTTGCCGAGCTCCTCCACCGTCACCGTCGCCCGGAACTCGGCGTCGCCGTCGACCGAGGACAGCGTGACGATGTCCAGTTCCCTCGGTATCGCGTGGTCGAGCGGATAGGTCTCGGGGAACGCGGGCTCCGGGCCGCCGCGTCCGCCCGCGGTGGCGACGAGGTCCCCGTTCTCGGGTTCGTACACGGCGACGAAGTAGTCGGTCGTAGGCGGGTTGTCGAGCGGCTCGACCACGAGTTCGCCGTCCTCGGCCGTCAGCTCGAGCAGCGGGCTCGCGGCATCCGTCCGCGCGAGCGCATCGACCTGCGTGTCGACGCCGTCGATCAGGGAATTGCGCAGGAACGCCGCCGTGCCGACGCCCGCCGCGATCAGGCCCACCGCGAGGAGCGCGACGGTGACCCCGGTGACCTTCGCGCGCAGACTCGTGCCGCGCCACCACCGGGTGATCGCGTCGGGCTTCTGCGCCAGATCGTCCCCCTCGCTCGGGCCGCGTTACGCGGTCTTGCCGGCTTTCAGCATGTAGCCGAAGCCGCGCTTGGTCTGGATGAGCGGCTCGGTGGAGTGGGGATCGATCTTGCGGCGGAGATACGAGATGTAGCTCTCGACGATGCCCGCGTCGCCGTTGAAGTCGTACTCCCAGACGTGGTCGAGGATCTGCGCCTTCGACAGCACGCGGTTGGGGTTGAGCATGAGGTAGCGCAGCAGCTTGAACTCGGTCGGGCTGAGGTCGATCGACGCGTCGCCGACCTGGACGTCGTGCGTGTCCTGGTCCATCGTGATCTCGCCGGCACGGATGACGGATTCCTCGTCAGCCTGCATCGTGCGGCGCAGGATGGCCTGGATGCGGGCGACGATCTCGTCGAGACTGAAGGGCTTGGTGACGTAGTCATCGCCGCCGGCGTTGAGGCCGGTGATCTTGTCTTCCGTCTCGTCCTTGGCGGTGAGGAAGAGGATCGGGGCGGTGTAGCCGGCGCCGCGGAGGCGCTTGGTGACGCTGAACCCGTTCATGTCGGGCAGCATCACGTCGAGGATGATGAGGTCCGGTTCCTCCTCGAGAACGGCCGAGATCGTCTGAGCGCCGTTCGAGACGGCCCGTACCTGGAATCCGGCGAATCGCAGGCTCGTGATCAGCAGGTCGCGAATGTTCGGTTCGTCGTCCACGACGAGGATGCGCGGTGCGGTCATGCCCTCATTATGTCGGCGGAACCCATGCGGCGTCTGGATATCGGCGCCGAGCCCTGAAATCATCACGCGGCGCTGCGGCGCAGTTCGACGCAGCAGCGGGCGCTGAGGGGCGAGGAAGGGTAGCGTCAGGGCCAGGCGAGCCGTTCGCTGTTGCGCGACGGATCGAGGTCACGACGGCCTGCCCTTCCCGCGCCTCGACCGACGCCCGCACGTCGACGAGAGGAGTCGTCATGAGCCACATGCTGATCATCGGAGGGGGTCTTGCCGGCGGCACGGCGGCCGAGGCGCTGCGCGACGAGGGCTTCGACGGTGACATCACGATCGTCGCCGCGGAGCCGCATCCGCCCTACCAGCGGCCGCCGCTGTCGAAGGGTTACCTCGCCGGGAGCGAGGGGACGGATGCCGTCATCCTCCACCCCGCCGAGTGGTACGCCGAGCGCGGCATCCGGCTGATCACCGGCCTGGCCGTGACCGCGCTCGAGCCCGTCGCCCACATGGTGGAGGTCGAGGACGGGACACGGCTGGACTACGACGCCGTGCTGCTGGCGACCGGTGCGACGCCGCGCATGATCCCGCTCCCCGGCCACGAGCTGCCCGGCGTGGTGACGCTGCGTCGCCTCGACGACTCCGACGCGCTCGCCGCGCAGCTGCGTGACGGTGGCCGCCGGCTGGTGGTCATCGGCGCGGGGTGGATCGGCATGGAGGTCGCCGCCACCGCTCGCGGCTTCGGCAACGACGTGGCGATCCTCGAGCGCGACGATGTGCCTCTCGCCGCCGCGCTCGGACCGGAGATGGGGGAAGTCTTCCGGGAACTGCACCTGGAGCACGGCGTGGACCTCCGCACGTCGGTCGCGGTGGAGCGCATCGTGGGATCCGACCGCGCCCAAGCCGTCGTCGTCGACGGTGAGACGCTCCCTGCAGACCTGGTGCTGGTCGGCGTCGGCGCCGCACCCGACATCACGCTCGCCGAGGAGGCCGGCCTCGACATACTGAACGGCGTCCTCACCGATGCGGCGCTGCGCACCAGCGCCCCCGACGTCTATGCGGCGGGAGACGTCGCCAACCCGTTCCACCCGGTGCTGCAGCGGCACCTGCGCAGCGAGCACTGGGCCAATGCGTTGAATGCCGGCAAGGTCGTGGCGAGGTCGATGCTCGGCGAGCGAGCGTCCTTCGACGACATCCCGTACTTCTATACCGATCAGTACGACCTCGGCATGGAGCTGTCGGGCTACGCGCCGCTGATGACGGATGCCGACCTCGTCGTGCGCGGTGATCTCGCAGCTCGCGAGTTCATCGCGTTCTGGGTCGAGGCTCCCGATTCCACGGGCAGGGGTCGGGTGGTCGCGGGCATGAACGTCAACGTCTGGGATGTCAACGAGACCGTGCAGGCCCTGATCCGATCGGGGGAGCGGCTCGACGCGGAGCGCCTGCGAAATGCCGACGTGCCGCTGGATAGCCTGCTCCCGTGACTCTCGCTCCCGAATCGACCTCCGCGCTGTTCACGGGGGTGCTCGACCTTCCCGACGGCCCGCTCGACCTCTCGCGGCACGTCGCGATCATCGGCCTCAGTCGAGCGCGGCGCGCACGGCGCGCTCGATGACGGGCCGGATCTCGGCATCCGGATCCACGGTCATGCGATGAAGGACGAGCCCCTCGCCGGTCGCCATCAGCGTGCGGGCCGCGTCCCGGGGAGAGCGCGCGCCGACGGCTGTCAGCAGGGCGATGGTCCAGTCCACGAAGACGCGACGCTGGGCGAGCAGCGGAGCCAGCAGCTCGGCATCGCCGGCGCACTCGAGGAAGATCGCGTAGCGCGTCTTCGTCCGCGAGGCGAGTGGCCCGGTCTGGAGCGCGATCGCACCGCTGAGCGCGTCGACGAGCTGCTCCGGCGTCTCGATCGAGGGCCTCCCGTCCGAGGTGAGATCGGCTCGCTCGCTCTCGGCGAGCCACGCCACGACCCCGGCGATGAGTGCGTCGCGCGTGCGGAACCAGTTCGAGGTCGACCCCCTCGGCAGCCCCGCCCGCTCGTCGACCCGGGCGTGCGTCAAAGCCCGGATGCCCTGCTCACCCACGAGCGCGACCGCGGCGTCCAGGGCGCGGTCCCTCGTTGAAGCCATGTTCTGACGATAGGCGACGGATGGGCGCAGAGCGCCATCGCGTCGTCCGGGCTCAGTCGTTCACGTCAGACCCGCGATGCGGGCGCCGATGGCGTCTCCGGTGCGGGTCGGAAGAAGGGCGCGCATGGCGACCATCGTCCGTGCCGGAGCCCCCACCACGTAGCGGGCGCGCGGCCGCCGCGCGGTCAGCGCGTGTTCGACCGCACGCACGACGGCGTCGGGCGGTGCGGCCGCTGATCCGAAGCGCGCGATGTTCTTGCGCAGCCCGACCACATGCTGCGCATAGAGGTCGCGGTGATGCGGCGACATCCGCGCATGCATGTCATCGATCATCGCGTCGACCTCCCGCCAGGTCTCGGTGTCGGTCGGGCCAGGTTCGACGACGGAAACGGCGATGCGCCACGGGCGCA
Source organism: Microbacterium sp. B35-04 (assembly GCF_010634885.1). Classification (NCBI taxonomy): domain Bacteria; kingdom Bacillati; phylum Actinomycetota; class Actinomycetes; order Micrococcales; family Microbacteriaceae; genus Microbacterium; species Microbacterium sp. B35-04. The sequence continues at coordinate 42,370 of NZ_MWLP01000041.1, forward strand.
GTTCCACCCGGAGAGCATCTGCGATCCCCTCGACGGCGCACTTGGAGGCACAGTAGGCGCCCTCCATGGGGACGACGGACCGGCTGCCGACCGACGAGATGAAGACGATCCGGCCCGCTGCGGTGCGCAGCCGCGGGAGTACGGCGCGAGTGACTGCCACGGTGCCCACGACGTTGACCTCGAACTGTCGCCGAAGATCCGCGGTGGTGAGCGTCTCAACCGGTCCCAGAACGGCGAACGCGGCGTTGTTGATGAGCGCGTCCAGACGGTCGGGCAGGGCGTCGGCGCCGGCGTCGATACGCGCCTGGTCGGTGACGTCGAGGCTGACAGGGGTGATGCGCTGGTCCGATTCGGCCATGACCTCCCAGTCGGTGAGGTCGCGAACCCCGGCGAAGACCGTCCAGCCCGACCCGGCGAGTCGACGTGCGACCGCTCTTCCGATCCCGCGCCTCGTTCCGGTGACGAGTGCTGTAGGCATGTCGTCTCTCCCTCCGAACCGCGGGATGGCCCACCACCCCTCGCGGATGATACTACGAATGTAGTGTACGAGTACTGTCTTCGTAGTACAACCCGTTCTCGCCGGTGCTGAATGCCTCGTGCCCACAGGAGTGTTCGCGGCATTCACCGTCACCGTCGGTCGGGGTCGTGCGACCACACCGCCAGCTCGTTCCCCGCCGGATCGACGAAGTGGAAGCGACGTGCGCCGGGGAAGCTGTAGATGTCGTGGCGGATCGTGCCGCCCGACGATGTCACCCGATCGCGCACGCGGCCGCGCCCGGCATCCATTTCCCCCTGTCGCGTCCGCGCGCGCTGTATTAGGTTCATCCTGATCGCGCCCACGAGGACGCGTGAATGCGGCGGGCTGAGGCGTCCGCCACGAAGGGGAGGGCCCTGTGCACATGCGCTCGACATCCATCTCACGGCTGACCGGAGGAGCGGTCATCGCCGCGACCGCGGTCGTGCTCGCGCTGGCCGGCCCAGGCGCCGCCACCGCGGCGCCCGGCGACAAGAAGACTCCGAACGGACCGGAGATCGAGATCCAGCTGCTGTCCTTCAACGACTTCCACGGCAACCTCGAGCCGCCCGCAGGCTCCAGTGGCCGGCTCAACCTGCCCGGCGGCGTGACCACCGACACTCTCACCCCTCCCGGGGTCGGCGGCGTCGAATACCTCGCGACGCACCTCGCACAGGCGCGGGAGGGTCACGAGAAGACCTCCCTCACCGTCGCGGCAGGCGACCTCATCGGGGCCTCGCCGCTGCTGTCCGGCGCCTTCCACGACGAGCCGTCGATCGAGGCGCTCAATGCGCTCCACCTCGACGTCTCGGCCGTCGGCAACCACGAGTTCGACGAGGGCTATGTCGAGCTGCTGCGCATGGCGAACGGCGGCTGCCTCGACGACGGCGACGGCGCGAACAACCAGAACTCGTGCCCGGACGGCTCCTTCGCCGGGGCCGATTTCGACTTCCTCGCGGCGAACGTCGTCTACGACGGGACGAACGAGACGATCCTCCCCGCGTACTCCATCGAGAATGTGCGAGGAGCCAAGATCGGCTTCATCGGCATGACGCTCGAGGAGACCCCCGACATCGTTACGGCGGCGGGCGTGGCCGGCCTGGACTTCAAGGACGAGGTAGAGACCGCGAACGCCCTGGTGCCGGTGCTCCGGGCCCAAGGCGTGAACGCGATCGTCGTGCTGATCCACCAGGGCGGCACGCCTCCGTCGAGCGCCGCCTACAACGCGGCCTGCGGCAACGGGGCGGAGATCGCGGCGAACAGCCCGATCATCCCCATCGCTCAGAACCTCGATCCGGCGATCGACCTGATCGTTTCGGGGCACACCCACGCGCCGTACGTCTGCAACATCCCGGACCCCGCGGGTCAGAGCCGCATGGTCACGTCCGCCTCCTCGTTCGGGCGCCTGTACACCGAGACGAATCTCTCGTACGACCGCCGCACGCAGGACATCGTGCGCACGTCTGTCACGAGCGAGAACATGCTCGTGACGCGCAACGTGGACAAGGACCCGGCCGAGACCGATCTGATCGCCAAGTACAAGGAACTGGTCGCGCCGATCGCGAGCGAGGTGATCGGTTCGATCGCCTCGGACATCACACGGGCGACCAACGCCGGTGGTGAGTCGGCTCTGGGCGACCTGATCGCCGATGCGCAGCTCGCCGACCCGAGTGTCATCGGGCCGTACGCCGCGCCGCAGATCGCGCTGATGAACCCCGGCGGCATCCGCACCGATCTCACCTATAGTGCGTCGGCGTGGGGCGAGGCCCCGGGTGACGTCACCTACGAGGAGGCGTTCAACGTCCAGCCGTTCAACAACTACCTGGTCTCGCTCGACCTCACCGGCGCCGAGATCAAGCAGCTGCTGGTTCAGCAGTGGAGCGGCGCGAACGCCGCCCAGCCGAAGATCCTGCAGGTGAGTGAGGGCTTCGCCTACACGTACTCCGGCACCACGCTCGGCACGGTCACGCTGAACGGCCAGCCGTTGGTCGACACGACTGTCTACCGCATCGTGACGAACAACTTCCTCGCGGGCGGCGGCGACGGGTTCCCGACGTTCCTGGACGCCGACAACGTCTACTACGGCGGGCTCGACATCGACGCGTTCGCGGCGTACCTGACGGCCAACAGCCCGTACGCTCCGACGCCGCTGGACCGCATCATCAAGCAGTAGCGAAACGAGGGAAGGCCCGGTGCTGCAGCGCAGCGCCGGGCCTTCTCGTTCTCGGTGGCTCAGGCCGCCAGAGAGTGCGCGTCGAGGATCGTGTAGGCGTAGCCCTGCTCGGCGAGGAACCGCTGCCGGTTCTGCGCGAAGTCCTGATCGACGGTGTCGCGGGCGATCAGCGTGTAGAAGCTGGCGGTGTGGTTCGACTGCTTGGGGCGCAGCAGGCGTCCGAGACGCTGGGCCTCCTCCTGGCGCGAGCCGAACGACCCCGACACCTGGATGGCGACGGATGCCTCGGGCAGATCGATCGAGAAGTTCGCGACTTTCGACACCACGAGCACCGAGATCTCGCCCACGCGGAACGCCTGGTACAGCTGCTCGCGCTCGTCGATCGGGGTCTGCCCGGTGATCTTGGGGGCGTTCAGCGCCTCGGCGAGCACGTCGATCTGGTCGAGGTACTGGCCGATGATGAGGATGCGCTCTCCCTCGTGGCGCGCCACCAGGTCGCGCACGACGCCGATCTTCGCGGGTGCGGTCGCCGCGAGGCGGTATCGCTCGTCGTCCGCGGCCGCGGCGTACTCCAGACGGTCGCCGGCGGGCAGGTCGACCCGCACCTCGTAGCAGACAGCAGGGGAGATGAAGCCCTGCGCCTCGATCTCCTTCCAGGGCGCGTCGAACCGCTTGGGGCCGATGAGGCTGAACACATCGCCCTCGCGGCCGTCCTCGCGCACGAGCGTCGCGGTGAGGCCGAGTCGTCGCCGCGCCTGCAGGTCGGCGGTGAGCTTGAACACCGGCGCCGGGAGGAGGTGCACCTCGTCGTAGACGATGAGACCCCAGTCGAGCGCGTCGAGGAGGGCGAGGTGCGCGTACTGGCCTTTCCGCTTGGCGGTGAGGATCTGGTACGTCGCGATGGTGACCGGCTTGATCTCCTTGGTCTGACCGGAGTACTCGCCGATCTCCTCGGCTGTCAGCGACGTGCGCTTCAGCAGCTCGTCGCGCCATTGCCGGGCGCTCACGGTGTTGGTCACGAGGATCAGCGTCGTGGTCTTGGTGTCGGCCATCGCCGCGGCACCCACGAGGGTCTTGCCGGCGCCACAGGGCAGCACGACCACGCCCGACCCGCCCTGCGTGAAGATGTCGACGGCCTGCCGCTGGTAGGGCCGCAGGTGCCACCCGTCCTCGGCGAGGTCGATCGGGTGCGGCGTGCCCGGCGTGTAGCCGGCGAGGTCCTCGGCCGGCCAGCCGATCTTCAGCAGCTCCTGCTTGATGTGGCCTCGGGCCCACGCGTCGATGATGAACGCGTCGGGGGAGGGGCGGCCGATCAGCAGCGGCTGGATGCGCTTGTTCTTCGACACCTCCGCCAGGACCGCGGCATCCGTCGATCGCAGCACCAGCTCGCTGTCGTCGTTGCGCTCGATGACGAGGCGGCCGTAGCGCCCCACCGTCTCGGAGATGTCGATCGACACCGACGGGGGCACCGGGAAGCGCGACCACCGGTCGAGCGTCGCCAGCATGTCCTCGGCGCCGTGGCCGGCGGCGCGCGCGTTCCACAGACCCAGCCGCGTGATGCGGTAGGTGTGGATGTGCTCGGGAGCGCGCTCGAGCTCGGCGAAGATCGCGAGTTCGTGCCGCGCGCTCTCGGCATCGGGGTGTGCAACTTCAAGAAGAACCGTGCGGTCGCTCTGCACGATGAGGGGGCCGTCAGCCATAACGTGCCAGTCTACCGGCGCTTTCCCGGTCCCGGGTTCCTCTGACGCACCCTGCGGCAGCCCGCGTGACGAGCCACGGTTCACCGAGACAGGGGATCTGCGTCGAGACGCGGTGTCATGTCCTCGGTGTCGGCAGGAATCCCCGGTCTCGCGGCTGCGGCGCGAGCCAAGACGGGGCGGCCTGTTGGGCGCCGGCGGGTAGTGGATGCCGCGGCTTCAGACCGCGCCGACGCTCACGATGCTCGACACCGGCAGGGTCCGCTCGATGTCGGCCGCGCGGTCGCGGCCGCGCAGGCGGCCGCCGCCGAGGCCTGCCGCCTCGAGCGTGAACGAGCGCTCCGCGCCGTCGGGCATGCGCACGACCACCACGATCTCGGCGCGGGCGCGCACCGCCTGCTCGAGTTCGCGCTCGAGCCAGCCGGCCTCGCCCTGGGTGCCGTGGCCGCCGCGCAGCGTGCGGATCAGGCGGGCGTAAGTGGCCTCCGGGGCGGCGGCGGGCACCGACGGCGTGGCCGCGGTGCGCCGGTGGATCGACTCGGGGGCGCCCGTCGCGTCGAGCGCGACGACCGGGTACCGCGCGTCGGCGAGGCTCCAGTACACCGCGTCGCGGGCGACCCGCGACGAGAGCGCGTGGTCGCCTTCGAGCACCAGCAGACCCAGCGGGCGCAGTGCCTGGTCGATCGCGATCGCCTCGAGCAGGCCGGCATCCGAGCTGTCCACCCGCGTGCGTCCGGTGGCGTCGTCGGCGCTCACGCGCACCAGGCCATGCCGCGCGGCGGTGCTCTCGATGAGATAATCCAGGGGCTGGGGGATGCCGGTGAGCGATAGTTCTGCGAGGAAGGCGCGCATCGACGCCGCCGTCTCGCCCTCGGTCATTCCGGCGCCGACCGACGCCGCGGTGAACCGGTACGTCGAGGCCTGGGCGCGGGACTCGCGCACAGCGATGGAGCGCAGACGCAGGTCGAGGGCGGGTGCGAGCGGACCGGGCGCGATCGCCGTCAGATCGGCCTGCAGGTAGACGCGGTCGATCTCGGCGGGGAGGTAGGCGGCCATCGTGGCGGCATCCGCGGGCTCGCCGGCGCGCAGCGCGGCGGTCCACGGGAACTCGGCGGCGGAGTCGTCGGCCCCGAACAGTCCCCAGCGCACGCCCATGCGGCGCAGCTGGTCGGCGCGGGCGGGCCACTCCGGGTCGAGCGGGTAGACATCGGCCCAGGCGGCCGGGACGAGGAATCCGTTCGCCGGGGTCCGCAGGCCGTCGGGAAGCTCCGCGCGGAAGCCCTCCGCGATCGTCTCCCAGCGCAGCGGCGTCGGGGCCTCGAGCCATCGCTCACCCGCCTCGGTCACCGTCCACTCCCGCTCGTGCGCGACCGCGAGCCCCGCGTCGGCGGCGGAGCCGAGCAGATCCTCGAGCTCGTCGGCGAACTCGAGCGCCCCGGCATCCCTCAGCCGTCGCCGATCCACCGCGCTGACCGGACCCGCGCCCGTCCGGGCGAGGGGGGTGTGCAGACACGCCAGCAGGATGTCGGCGAGTGAGCCGGCCGTCGTGAACGCGCGTTCCGCGGCCGCCGCGGCGGCCTTCGGCTCGGCGGGAAGCGCAGCCGGGGGCGGTCCGGTGGGCCGGAAGGCGTCGGGCGCTGCCGTGGCGGCGGCCGCCACACGCTCAGCCACCTGGGTGTAGGCGTTGCCATCTTCGTCGACGAGCGCGAGCAGCGTGGGTCTCCCGTCGCGCCTCCCGGGATCAGTGTCGGCGGGCGTGGTGCTGTGGAGGGCGGTGAGGTCGCGCCGGTCGAGGTGCGTCAGCGCACGGTCGATCGATGCGGGGTCGAGCAGTCCCTCGGCGGCGTCGAAGAAATCGTGCCAGCCGCTCTGAGGCGAGACGCCCCGGGCCGCGAGCGTTCGGGCGAGCGCAGCGTCACCGAGATCGGCGAGCCGCGTCGCGAGTGCGCGCGCGTCGGAGACCACGCGCGTCAGCCCCCTCGGTTGGCGCGAGCCCTTCGCACGAAGCTCATGATCAGGACCGCCAGCAGCAGTGCGAACGCCACGAGCGGTGCGATGTACACCAGCACACCCACGAGCGGCCAGACGCCCGTGCGCATGTCGGCGCCGGAGGCGGACGCGATCATGATCGCGAAGAAGCTCAGGATCGAGAGCACAAGAAGGCCCAGCGACATGAAGGCCAGGATGCGGTCGATGCGGCGTACGGGGACGTCGCCGGCGGGGTTGGTGCTCATCCGTTCCAGCCTACTCGCTGGCGTCGGCGCGCCGGGGCCGATCGTGCACCGGTCCGTTAGGCTGGGTGGCGGGGTTGGAAGACCCCGCTTTTGTCATGCTCTGTTTCGCCGCGATGTTCGCGCGGCGACCGATCCAGCGAGGTTTCGATGCCCACCGGCAAGGTCAGGTTCTACGACGAGGAGAAGGGGTTCGGCTTCATCACCTCCGAAGACGGCCAGGACGTCTTCCTGCACGCCACGGCCCTGCCCCCCGGCACGCCCGCGCCCAAGGCGGGCACGCGGCTCGAGTACGGCATCGCCGACGGCAAGCGCGGCCCGCAGGCACTGTCGGTGCGTGTGCTCGACGCGCCGGTGAGTCTCGCGAAGCGCTCCCGCAAGCCCGCCGACGACATGGCGATCATCATCGAGGACCTCGTTAAGCTGCTCGACGGCATCGGCGGCGATCTGCGCCACGGCCGGTACCCGAGCGGCGCGCACGGCAAGAAGGTCGCCGCCGTGCTGCGCAAGGTGGCTGATGAGCTCGACGCCTGATCCCGCCGATCCTGCCGACGTCGTCACCGAGGTGGACGGCGACTCCGGCGCGCTTTCGGAGGAGTCGACGGTGAAGGATGCCGCGGCCGCCGTCAACGACGAGCCCGCGGTGGAGGAGTTCGCGCCCGAGCCCGCGGTCGAGGAGTTCGCGCCCGAGCCCGCGGTGGAGGAGGTCACGCCCGAGCCCGCGGTCGACGAGGTGGCGCCCGATCCCGAGCCCGAGCTGGCGCCCGAGCTCACGGCCGAGGACCTCGCAGCCGACCCGGAGCCGGAGCCCGAGCCCGCCCCTGACCCCGACCCGCAGCTGCTGGCCGCTCACGACCTCGCCCTATCGGCGCTGCGCGAGATCACGCCGGAGGCGACGGTCGGCGCGCCCGCGGACTACCGCGTGGAGGCGGGCGGTGTGGTCTCGCTGCGGTTCGCCAATCGCCTGCCGGGCTACCCCGGATGGTTCTGGACGGTGAGCATCGCGCGCGTCGAGGATGCCGAGCCGACAGTGCTGGAGGTCGAGCTGCTCCCCGGCGACGGCGCGCTGCTCGCACCGGACTGGGTGCCGTGGGCCGTACGGCTCGCCGACTACCACGCGGCGCAGGCGGCGCTGGCCGAGGCGGCCCACGACGAGGATGACGAGGACCTCGACGAGGACGCGGATGACGACGAGGACCTCGACGACGTCGAAGACCTCGATGCGTCGGACTTCGACGACGACGGGTCGCCCATCCTCCACGCCGGCGACGTCGACGGTGTCGACATCGACGAGCTGGCCGAGGCCGGCGCTGACGACGACGAGGACGACTTCGACGAGAACTTCGACGAAGACGAGGACGACTCGGACGAGTACGACGACGACTCCGACGAGGACGACGACCCCAAGGACGATCGCGACTGAGCCCAGGCCTCACCGCAGGACCCGCGAAAGGGTAGATCTCCGCCGCACGCACGACGGCGGAGATCTACCCTTTCGCGATTCCGTCAGCGGCGCTCGACGGCCTGATGGTCCGAGGCGGCCGCGGCGCTCCCGTCGCCCGGAGACGTCGAGCTCGCGGCCGCGTCCGCCACTCGGAAGCGCGCGCTGAGGAGCACATCGTCGCGGGATGACGGGCCGACCAGCAGCTCGAACTCGCCGGCCTCGACGATGCGCCGGCCCGCGGCATCCACGATCGTGCAATCGGCGACCGGCAGCGACAGCTCGACCGTTGCGGTCTCGCCGGGCTGCAGATCGACATGGCGGTACGCCTTGAGCTCCTTGTCGGCCCAGCTGACCGTGGCCACGCTGTCGCGCACGTACACCTGCACGACCTCGTGCGCAGGGCGGTCACCGGTGTTGCGAAGCTCGACGAGCGCACGCACGGTGCCGTCGCGGCTCGGTTCCGGATCGATCACCCGGAGGTCGGCGTACTCGACGGTCGTGTACGACAGGCCCTCGCCGAACGCGAACGCCGGGCTCTGCGTGAGGTCGGCGTAGCGGTCGCCGTGCTGGCCGCGGATCTGGTTGTAGTAGATCGGCAGCTGTCCGGCGTGGCGCGCGAACGAGATCGGCAGGCGGCCGCTCGGCTCGATGAGTCCGAGCAGCAGTTCGGCGACGGCCTGGCCGCCGCGCATGCCGGGGTTGGCGGTCCACACCAGTGCTGCGGCATCCGTGACCGCCTGCGGCAGCACATGCGGCTTCGAGGCGAGCAGCACCACCACCAGCGGTGTGCCGGTCGCCGCCAGCGCCTCGAGCAGCGCGACCTGCCCGCCGATGAGCTCGAGTGTCGCCGTCGACCGTCCCTCGCCGACCAGCTCGATGCGATCGCCGACCACGGCGACCACGTAGTCGGCGGCCTCGGCCGCCGCCACCGCCTCCGCGATGAGCGCCGCGTCGGCGCTGCTCGGAACGACGACCTGCGGCCGCGGCTGTCCGTCCGGGAAGAACGCGCCCGCGGGGTCCTCCTCGAGGGCGAGGATGTCTGCGCCCCGGGCGTGGGTGATCTCCCAGTCCGCCGGGACGTGCGCGCGCAGCCCGTCGAGCACTGTTGTGATCATCTCGCGCGGGTGCCCGTCGGGGATCCAGTCCACCTGGCCCGACGATCCGGCCCAGTCGCCGAGCTGCGTCTGCGCGTCGTCGGCGAGGGGCCCGACGACGGCGATGCGGCGAGATCCGGTCCCCACGCCCCCTCCGGTCATCGCCGGCGCGTCGGCGGGTGCCTCCGCGCGCGTGGGCCCAGCCGCGGCATCCGTCCGTCCTGCCGCATTGGCGGTGAGACCGCCGCCGAGGGGCAGCGTGCCGTCGTTGCGCAGCAGCACGAGGGACCGACGTGCGGCTTCGAGGTTGAGCGCCGTGTGCTCGGGTGAGCCGACGACCGCGGCGATGCGCTCGCGATCGGGGAGTCGCGGGTCTTCGAAGAGGCCGAACTCGAACTTGAGCAGCAGGATGCGCGTCACCGCCCGGTCGAGGGCCTCCTCGGTCACGAGCCCCTGCGCGAGCGCGTCGAGCGCGCCCTGGAAGAACCCGGGCGTCGTCATGATCATGTCGTTGCCGGCGAGCATCGCCGCAGCGGCGGCGTGGGCGTAGTCGGGCTGCACCTTCTGCTCCCACACCATGCGGCCGACGTTGTCCCAGTCGGTGATGAGGGTGCCGGTGTAGCCCCACTCGCCACGCAGCACGTCGTTCAGCAGCCAGTCATTGACCGTGATCGGCACGCCGTCGATGCTCTGGTAGCCGAGCATGAAGGTGCGGCATCCTTCTTTCGCCACCCTCTCGAACGGCGGCAGGAACCAGGAGCGCAGCTTGCGCTGCGAGATGTCGGCCTCGCTCGCGTCGCGGCCGCCCTGCGTCTCGGAGTAGCCGGCGAAGTGCTTCGCCGTCGCGAGGATCGCGGTGGGGTCGTCGAGCCCGCCGCCCTGGTAGCCGCGCACCATCGCCGACGCGAGCTCTCCGATGAGGAACGGGTCCTCGCCGAACGTCTCGTCGACACGGCCCCAGCGCAGGTCCCGCGCGATGCACAGCACGGGCGAGAACGTCCAGTGGATGCCGGTGGCCGAGACCTCGACGGCGGTGGCGCGTGCGACCCGCTCGGCGAGACCGGCGTCCCACGATGCCGCCAGGCCCAGCTGGGTCGGGTAGATCGTCGCCCCTTCCCAGAAGGAGTGGCCGTGGATGCAGTCCTCGGCGACGAGGAGCGGGATCTGCAGCCGGGTCCCGAGCGTCAGCTCGCGGGCGCGCAGCACCTTCTCGGGCGAGGCATGCAGGATCGAGCCGGCGTGCATGCGCACCACCTGGTCTTCGAGATCCTCGCGCGCGTCGAGCTGCAGCATCTGGCCGATCTTCTCCTCGACCGTCATGCGGCCGAGGAGGTCGGCGATGCGGTCGGCGACCGGCAGCGCGGCGTCGCGGTAGGCCGGGCGGTGCCCGTCGTGGGAGTCGCGCCGTTCCGGGGGGCGGGGGGCGTCGGTCACGGGGTCTCCTGTCGAGCCGGTGCGGAGGACGCGTCGTCGAGCGCCTCGCGAGGTGCGGGGGCAGGCGCCGCGGGTGATGTCTCTGCGGGTGCCGCGGACGCTGCCGGGGATGTCGCTGCGACGGATGCTGCCGCCGATCCCGGTGCGGGTGTCTCCGGGCCCGTCCGGACCGCGGTGACGGCGGCGGTCGCCTTCATCCCCTTCTTGCGCAGCGCCCTCGAGCGCTCGCCGGCCGAGCGCAGGCGCGGGTTGACGTACTCGTCGATGCCGAAGTTGACGAGCGACAGCGCCATGCCGAGCAGGGCGATGCAGAGTCCGGCCGGGACGTACCACCACCAGTAGTCCGGGAACGCGCCGTTCTGCTGCGCCCAGAACAGGATCGTGCCCCAGTTGAGGTTGGTGATCGGGATGACGCCGATGAAGGCGAGCGTCGTGAGCCCGAGCACCGCCGCGGTCACCGTGCCGACGAAGCTCGACGCGATGATCGCCATGAGGTTCGGCAGCATCTCGACCGTGATGATGCGCCCGAGCGGCTCGCCGTTGGCGCGCGCGGCCTGGACGAAGTCGCGGTTGCGCAGCGACATCGTCTGCGCGCGCAGCACGCGCGCACCCCATGCCCATCCGGTCAGCGCCAGCACCGCGGCGATGAGCAGCAGGCTGGGGTCTTCGAACTGCGACGCGATGATGATCATCAGCGGCAGGCCCGGCAGCACCAGGAAGACGTTCGTGAGCGCCGACAGCGACTCGCTCTTCCAGCCCGTGACGATGCCCGCTGTCACGCCGATCGCCACCGCGATCGCCGTGGCGAGCACGCCCGACAGCAGACCGACGACGAGCACACCGCGCGTGCCGTAGATGATCTGGCTGAAGATGTCCTCGCCCATGTGGCTGGTGCCGAGGAGGTGCTGCCACGACGGCGGCTGCTTGAGCGCCGTGTAGTCCTTGTCGAGCGGACCGTAGGGCGCGATGAGGTCGCCGAACACGGCGATCAGCACGAAGAACCCGAGGATCGCCAGCCCGGTCAGCGACTTGCGGTTGCGGAACATCGCGAACGACGAGCCGATGCGCGCGAGCGTCGACGGAGTGGCAGGGGTCTGCGGGGGCGCCGGTGCGACGGCCGTGCCGGGGGTCTCGGCATCCAGTGCCGTCGTGGTGGGAACGGTCATGTCAGGCCTCCTGGCGGGCGCGCGGGTCGAGGATGACGTACGCGATGTCGGCGAGGATGTTGGTCACGAGCACGGCGAGCGTGATCACGAGGAAGACCCCCTGCATGAGCGGGTAGTCCTTGGCATTGGTCGCATCGAGCAGCAGCTTGCCGATGCCGGGGTATGAGAACACCAGCTCCATGACGAGCGTGCCGCCGACGATGAAGCCGAGCGCGAGTGCGAAGCTCGACAGCTGCGGCAGCATCGCATTGCGGGCGGCGTAGGTCGTGACGACGCGGCGGTCCGAGAGGCCCTTCGCCTGGGCGACGGTGATGTAGTCCTCGTCGAGGACGGTGACCATCATGTTGCGCATGCCGAGGATCCAGCCGCCAAGCGACGCGATGACGATCGTGATCGCGGGGAGCGCGCCGTGATACAGCACCTCTCCCATGAACTCGGGATTCAAGCCGGGCCGCGTTCCCTTCCCGTACGCGTGGGATGCCGGGAACCAGCCGAGTGCCGACGAGAACACCGCGATCGCGATCAGGCCCATCCAGAAGTAGGGAACCGTGGAGAAGAACGTGGCGACCGGGATGACGGCATCCGATCCCCGTCCGCGTCGCCAGCCGATCACCGCACCGACGGCCGTGCCCAGGATGAACGACACGATCGTGGCGATGCCGACGAGCCCGACGGTCCACGGCAGCGCCGTGCCGATCACGTCGGTCACGGGGGCGAGGCCGTGCGAGAACGAGCGGCCGAGGTCACCGGAGAACAGCAGCTGCCAGTAGTCGATGTACTGCTCCCAGAGGCTCTTCTCGGTGTCGAGGCCGAAGAGGGTGCGCAGGGCGGAGGCCGCCTCGGGGCTGATCTTGCCCTGGTTCTTCGCCAGATAGGCCGAGACCGGATCGCCCTTCATCATGCGCGGGATGAGGAAGTTGATCGTGATTGCGGCCCATGCCGTGAACAGGTAGAAGAGGGTCTTCCGCAGCGCGAACCTCATGCGGGGACTCCTTCGGTGTCGGGGGTGTCGGGGGTGGCGGGGCGCGCGAAGTGGCGGTCGGGGTCGGGTGAGGCGTTGCGCAATGCGCGGGTGTAGTCGTCCTGCGGGTTGAGGATGACCTCGTCGGCGGGGCCGCGCTCGACGACCTTGCCGCGGTTGAGCACCATGATCTCGTCGCTGAAGTGCCGTGCCGTCGCCAGGTCATGGGTGATGTACAGCACGCCCAGGTTCGACTCGCGCTGCAGGTCGGCGAGCAGGTTGAGCACGCCCAGGCGGATCGAGACGTCGAGCATCGAGACCGGCTCGTCGGCGATGAGCAGGCTCGGCCGCGACGCGAGGGCGCGCGCGATGGCGACGCGCTGACGCTGACCGCCCGACAGCTCGTGCGGCCGCCGGTCGATGGTGCTGTCGGCATCCAGTCGAACGCGTTCGAGAAGCCGGCGCACCTCGTGCTCGACCTCGTCAGGCGGGACGACCCTGTCGAGGCGCAAGGGTCGCTCGACGTGGTGGCGGATGGTGTGGTACGGGTTCAGCGAGGCGAACGGGTCCTGGAACACCATGCGCACCTGCTGCCGGTAGCGGCGCAGGCCGCGGCCGCTGCGGGGGATGGGGGAGTCGTCGAGGAGCACGTCGCCCGAGGTCTGGCGCTCGAGCTGCGTGATGATCTTCGCGATCGTCGACTTGCCGCTGCCCGACTGGCCGACGAGGGCGATCGTGCGTCCGCTCGTGAGCGTGAAGCTCACGTCGTCGAGCGCCAGCATCTTGCCCGCGCCGCGCACGCGGTAGCGCTTGGTCACGTGGCGGAATTCGAGGGTCGTCATGCGGTCACCTCCATGGCGGTGTCGGCTCCTGCGGTCCCTGCGGCCGAGGTCGCGGCCTCCCGCTCGCTGCGCCCCGCGTCGGTGCCGCGCACGAAGTCCCCGCGGTCGCCGGTGAGGCTCGGGAACGACGACAGCAGCCGCCGCGTGTACTCGTGCTGCGGGTTCCGGTAGATGTTCTCGGCGGTGTCCAGCTCGACGATGCGGCCCTCGCGCATCACGGCGATGCGGTCGGAGATCTCCAGGAGCAGCGGGAGGTCGTGGGTGATGAAGACGACCGAGAAGCCGAACTCGCGGCGCAGCTCCGAGATCTGGGCGAGGATCTCGCGCTGCACCAGCACGTCGAGCGCGGTCGTCGGCTCGTCCATGATCATCAGCTGGGGGTGGAGGGCGAGCGCCATCGCGATCATGACGCGCTGGCGCATGCCGCCCGACAGCTCGTGCGGGAACGACCTGAGACGGTCGCGGCCGACGCCGACGAGGTCGAGCAGGTCGCCGCACGCGCGGGTGCGCTCGCTGCGTGACAACTCGGGGCGGTGCGTCGTGAACACGTCGCCGAGCTGGCGGCCGATGTTGATGACGGGGTTCAGGGCGTTCATCGCGCCCTGGAACACCATCGAGGCCTTGTCCCAGCGGAACCGGCGCATCTCGTCGTCGCTCAGCGCGCCGATGTCGATCACCTCCCCGGTGGCATCGTGGAACACCGCGCTGCCGCCGGTGATGACGGCCGGGGGCTTCAGGAGGCGCTGGATGCCGTAGGCCAGGGTGGTCTTGCCCGAGCCGGATTCGCCGGCCAGGCCCAGGATCTCGCCGCGCTTCAGTTCCAGCGACACGTCGCGCACCGCCTCGACAGGCGGGTCGACGTCGTAGGTGACGCTGAAGTCGGAGATCGTCAGCAGAACGTCTTCGGTCATATCTCGATCGTGCTCGCGGTTCGTGTGGTTTCGGGGAGTGGCGCGTCAGGCGGCGGTGCGGGTGTGAGGCGGCGCCGTGGGGCGCTGCCGCGTGACGACGCGGATGGGTGCAGGAGACGCGTGCAGGGGCTGGGCCGGTCGGGCCCAGCCCCTGCCGCCGTCGCTTTCAGTCCGCGGGCTGGAGCTTGGTGAGGATGTACACCGCGGTGGGCTGCGTCGGGTCGGCGGGCACGTACGGGTCGTCCTCTCCGGGCCAGCCGACGAAGCTGCGGGTGTTGTACTGGCTGAGGAACGGACGCGTGCCGATCGGCATCGCCGGCACCTGATCGACGAAGATCTGCTGCACTTCCTCGAGCGCGGCTTGGCGCGACGCGTCGTCGGTCGTGCTCGCGTACTCCGCGAGCGCGGCCGTCGCTTCCGGGCTGTCGAAGCGGCCGAAGTTGAAGTCGGCCGTCTCGCCGAGGGGCTTCAGGAACCGGCCGTCCATCTGGTCGCTGTACAGGTCGTAGGGCGTCGCGCCCGAGTCGGTCCAGTGCAGGATCGCCTGGAAGTCGCCGGTGCCCTTGGCCTCCCACCACGAGTCGGAGTCGGGCGTGTCCACCGCGGCTTCGACGCCGAGCTCCTTGACGGAGTCCGAGATGAGGCTGATCCCGGTGACGTAGTCGTTCCAGCCCTGCGGCACCGACAGCGTGAACGTCACCGCTTCGCCGTCGGGGTCGACGAGCGCGTCGCCGTCCCAGGTGTAGCCGGCCTCCTCGAGCACCGCCTTGGCGCCCTCGACGTCGACCGCGTACTCCTGGCCCGCGAACTCGTCGGCGATGTAGGCGTCGCCGGCCGGGGTCGGGAGCCCCGTGACCGATGTGAGTTCGGGTACGCCGCCCTCGCGGGCGATCTCCTGGTGCTTCGCGCGGTCGAGGACCATGTTGACGGCCTTGCGGAAGGCCACGTCGTCGAACGGCTTGGTCGTGGTGTTGACGAACATCGTGTCGATGCCCAGGCCCGCCGCTGCCCAGTAGACGTTGTGGTCGGGGTCCTTGTCGAGGTAGGCGGACTGCACGTTCGGGATGAACGCCTGCGCCCAGTCGGCGTCGCCGCTGGCGAGGGCTGTCGTCAGCGCGGTGTTGTCGGCGTACGACACGTAGTAGAGCGTCGGCACGGCCAGTTCGCCGCCCCAGTAGTCCTCGCGTGCGGTGAGCTCGACGGCCTGGGTGCTGAAGCTGCTGAGGGTGTACGGACCCGTGCCGACGGGCTCCTCGTTCGTGAAGGTGGTCGGGTCGTCGACCTCCTCCCAGACGTGCTGCGGGACGATGCGGATGTGCAGCACCTTGTCCTGCTTGATGAACATCGGGTTCTCGAACGACAGGGTGACGGTGTCGCCGTCGACGGCGACGTCGGTGAGCCCCAGCGCCGTGATGTCGAGCGCCGGGTTGTCCATGATCAGCTGGAACGTGTAGGCGATGTCGTCAGCCGTGAAGTCCTCGCCGTCGTTCCACTTCACGCCTTCGCGGGCGGTCAGCTGCACGGACTTGTAGTCCTCCGACCAGCTGATCTCCGAGGCGAGCCACGGCACCACGTCGGCCGTGGGGTCGACGAGGTTGACGATGCCGAGGGGCTCGAAGATGGCGTTCGCGTAGCCGAGCTTCAGCGCCGACGAGTCGCCCACCCAGGGGTTGTTGCCCTCGGTGGTGATCGGGCCGTCAGGCTTGGCGATGGTGAGGGATGCCCCGCCTTCGGGGTCGGCCGTGTCGTCTCCGCCGCCGCCGGCACAGCCAGTCAGCGCGATCGCTGCGGCGAGGCCGATGGCGAGGAGGGGGGTCCTGAGCCTCATTGCTTCTCCTTCGTGATGTGTGCACGGCGCCGTGTACAGCAATGTGACGTCGGCGTCGTGGAGGTGATTGCCGGATCAACTTACAATCAAGTAAGTAACTTTTGCAAGTAGGGTGTTCCGGTGTGCACGGACACACCGTGCGTAGACTCACAGGCGCCAGCGGAGAAGCCGCTCCGAGTCCGCCGAAGAAGGGGGTGCCGACCGATGGCAACACAGCGTCGGCAGCCGCGCTCGCGGCCCGAGACACTCGCCCGCCGCCGGGAGATCCTCGACGCCGCCGTCGAGATCTTCGGCAGCAAGGGCTTCACCGGCGGCACCCTGCAGGACATCGCCGACCAGGTCGGCATGACCCACGCGGGCATCCTCCACCACTTCGGATCGAAGCACGAGCTGCTCCTCGAAGTGCTGCAGCATCGCGACGAGACCGACGTCGCCGACCTCGCCGAGCAGCACATCCCCGACGGGCTGGCGCTCTTCCGCCACCTGGTGCGCACCGCGTTCGTGAACGCCCACCGGGCCGGCATCGTGCAGGCGTACGTTGTGCTGTCGGCCGAGTCGGTGACCGACGACCACCCCGGGCGCGACTTCTTCGAGAAGCGCTACCAGACCCTCCGCGCAGAGGTCGCCCACGCGTTCGCCGTGGTGTGCGCCGAGCGCGGCATCACGACGCCCGAGACCGTCGGGTTCGCCTCGACGAGCATCCTGGCCGTCATGGACGGCCTGCAGGTGCAGTGGCTGCTCGACCCCGACGCCGTCGACCTGGCGCACGCGTCGGAGTTCGCCATCGAGGCGATCGTCTCGGCGGTGCTGTCGCCGTCCCCGTCACCGCTCGCCGACGACGCCGACGAGCACGCCGATCAGCCCAGTCGCTCGACCGTGTAGTCGATGCAGCGGATGAGCTGACGCACGTCGTCGGGCTCGATCGACACGAACGTCGCGACGCGCAGCTGGTTGCGACCGAGCTTGCGGTAGGGCTCGGTGTCGACGATGCCGTTGTCGCGGAGGCTCTTGGCGACGGCTGCGGCATCCACCGTCTCGTCGAAGTCGATGGTCACGACGACGGGGGAGCGGTCGGCCGCGTCGGCGACGAACGGCGTCGCGAAGGCGGATGCCTCGGCCCAGTCGTACAGCGCCTGCGACGACTCGCGCGTGCGGGCGTCGGCCCACTGCAGGCCGCCCGAGGCGAGGATCCAGTCGAGCTGCTTGTCGAGGAGGAACAGCGTCGCGAGCGCGGGGGTGTTGAGGGTCTGGTTGAGGCGCGAGTTGTCGAGGGCGTTCTTGAGGCTCAGGAACTCGGGGATGTAGCGTCCCGACGCCGCGATGCGCTCGATGCGCTCGATCGCCGCCGGCGAGACGAGCGCGAACCAGAGGCCGCCGTCGGAGCCGAGGTTCTTCTGCGGTGCGAAGTAGTAGACGTCGGCCTCGTGCACCGAGAAGTCGATGCCGCCCGCCGCACTCGTCGCATCGATGACGGTGAGGGCGCCCTCGTCGCCGTGCACGCGCGTGACGGCGGTCGAGACGCCGGTGGAGGTCTCGTTGTGCGGCCAGGCGTAGACGTCGATGCCCTCGACCGCTTCGGCGACCGTGCTGGTGCCGGGCTCGGCCTTGCGGACGTCGGGAGCCTCGAGCCAGGGGGTCTTCGCCGCGGCGGCGAACTTCCCGCCGAACTCGCCGAACACGAGGTTCTGGCTGCGCTTCTCAATGAGGCCGAAGGCCGCGGCATCCCAGAACGCGGTCGAGCCGCCGTTGCCGAGGATGACCTCGTAGCCGTTCGGCAGGCGGAACAGCTGGTTCAGCTCGGCGCGCACCTGGCCCACCAGGCTCTTGACGGGCGCCTGTCGGTGCGACGTGCCCAGCAGTGCGGAACCGGGTCCTGCGAGCGCCTCGATGTGGGCGGGCGCGATCTTCGACGGGCCGCACCCGAAGCGTCCATCGGCGGGAAGGATCTCACGGGGCAGAAGGACGTGGGCCATGCGTCGATTCTAGAGAGGCCCGCCCCGCCGCCTCGCCCCCGTGACAGCCTGTGACGCGCCGGGCTTTCGCGGGGGGCGTTCGACCGGGAGTCGCGGCATCCGTCATCGACAGGTCAACCGGGGCTTTCGACTGCGGGTCGCGGCATCCGCCGCAACAGGTCAACCGGGGCTTCGACTGCGGGTCGCGGCATCCGTCGCAACAGGTCAACCGGGGCTTCGACTGCGGGTCGCGGCACGGCACCCGTTGCCGACAGGTCAACCGGGCTTCCACAGGAGGATGAAACCTTCCAACGTCCTGTGGAGGGCCGGTTGACCTGTTGGGTGCCTCCTCCACAGGAGGGCGAACGGATGCCGAGTGCATGACTTCTTCACCGTGCTGCCGCAGACGCGACCCACTGGTCGGGCGCTCCGCCATCGTTCGAAGATGATCGGGCTCATCGATGCGCTGACCCGTCGGGGTGGCGTTGCGCGCCTCCGGGCGCTTCTCGACGCAGGATTCAGCCGCCTGACGGTTGCCGGAGCAGTCGCGGACGGCATCCTCACTGTTCCTCGACGTGGCTGGATCGCGCTGGCCGATGCAGATCCCTATCTCCTCGCCGCGGCCAGTGCCGGCGTCGTGCTCACCTGCGTCACCAGGGCGAAACGGCTGGGGCTCTGGGTGCTCGCGGAAGAGGCACCGCACGTCGGAGCGCCGTCATCCGCCTCGCGGCTGAGTTTGCAGAATCCGAAGACGACCGTGCACTGGGCAGCTCCCGTCCAGCCGCGGGAGGTCGGCGCCCTGGAAGACGGCATCCTGAACACGCTGGTGATCGTCGCCCGCTGCCAGCCCTTCGAAGCGGCGTTGGCGGTATGGGATTCCGCGCTCAATGGCGGACTGGTGACGAAGATGGAACTGGCTCGCCTGCAGCTGCGACCGGCCGCCCGTCGGGTGCTCGACGCCGCGACCCCCTTTTCGGATTCTGGACTTGAGACGATCTTCGCGATCCGACTGAAGTGGCTGCGGCTTCCGATCCGGGCGCAGATCTGGATACTCGAGCATCGTGTCGACTTCCTGATCGGCGAGCGGCTCGTGGTCCAGGTCGACGGCGGCCACCACGTCGGACTCCAGCGCGCCGCGGATGTCGCGCATGATGCGGCGCTGACGCTGCTCGGCTACCACGTGATCCGCGTGACGTATGCGCAGGTCATCGACCGCTGGCACGAGGTGCAGGAGCTCATCATGCGAGCGATTGCACAGGGCCTCCACCGCCCACGGTGATTCTCTGCGTCGCCGGTCGCCGGTCGCCGGTGGTCGCCGGTGGTCGGTCCATCCGCTGCCGTCGCGCTGCGAGGCCTGCTCGACAGGTCAACCGGCCTTCGACAGGAGGTTGAATCCTTCCAACCTCCTGTGGAGGTGCGGTTGACCTGTTGGAGCCCAGGCGGTGCCCCGAGCCCGCCCGCCCGCCCGCCTCGGCGTCTGCGCCAGAAGATAGGCTGTCCCTACACTCCAGACATCGAGGACGCCGCGACATGACAGACCTGATCGACACCACTGAGATGTACCTGCGCACGATCCTCGAACTCGAGGAGGAGAACATCGTGCCGCTGCGGGCGCGCATCTCGGAGCGCCTCGGGCACTCGGGTCCCACGGTGTCGCAGACCATCGGCCGCATGGAGCGGGACGGACTGGTCGTCGTGTCCGAAGACCGCTCGCTCGAGCTCACCGCCGCCGGCCGTCAGAAGGCCGTCGACGTCATGCGCAAGCACCGTCTGGCCGAGCGCCTGCTCTCGGATGTGATCGGCCTGGACTGGGCCTACGTCCACGAAGAGGCCTGCCGCTGGGAGCACGTGATGAGCGAGCAGGTCGAGCGCCGCCTGGTCGAGCTGCTCGGCCACCCCACCGAGTCGCCCTACGGCAACCCCATCCCCGGGCTCGACCAGCTGGGCGACGTGCCGACGAACGGCTTCGAGCAGGGCGTCGTTGGCCTGGTGCGCCGTCTCAACGACGCCGGCGAGCCCATCACCGGCACGGTGCGCCGGCTCGCCGAGCCCGCGCAGGTCGACCCCGAGCTGCTGCAGCAGCTGAAGGGCGCCGGCGTCGTGCCGGGCGCCTTCGGCGACTACCGCTACAACGAGGGCTACGTGCTCGTGCAGATGCAGGGCAGCGACGAGGGCCTCGAGCTTCCGGTCGAGATCGCGTCTCACATCTTCCTGGTCGACGAGACCCGCTGACGGCCTGAGCGGGGGACGGATGCCGCACCGCGGCGCCCTCCGGCACGCCCCGAGTCTCCCGCGACGGCGCCCGCTCCGCGCGCCTCTGGAAGCCCCACAGACCGCGGCCGCGGCATCCCTCGACGCACTGTGCGGAGATTGCCAGGCGTGGAGCGTGACATAAACGTGACCTTCGGGTAGCCTCGAGAAGTCCACCAGGCGAGAAGCCCGCCGACCGGACCCCACGTGGATTGCCTCACCGGCTCGTCGTCCACATGTGGTGTAGCCCGCATATCGTGCCCCGACATCGAATGCTGACGAGCCAGCGCCCAGGCGCAGAGGCGCCGGAGGAAAAGTTTGGCTGAAGAGATAGATTCGCACGCGATCGTGCCCGAGCACGCGGCGACCGACCCGACCCGTCGAGCGCGCAAACGGCAGACCCCCGTGCGACAGGCCCGAGCCGTGCCGCCCGCCAAGTCGAAGCCGACGACCGTGCGCTCGAGCGCCCCGTCCTCGTCTTCAGCTTCCTCGACCAAGGGGCGCGTGCTCAAGCCGCTGCGCAGCCTGGCCGTGCTGGCCATGGTGGGCGGACTCGTCGCCACCGTCGCGATCCCGGCGTTCGCCGCGACCGCCGGCGTCGGCACCGAAGAGGCCCGCACCATCCAGCAGATGGCCGTCGACGACGCGCAGTCGTTCGTCGCGGCATCCGATGCCAATGCCACGGAGCTCTCGCGCGGAAGCTACGCGGCCACCACGGCCGAAGAGATCGAGAAGCGGAAGGCCGAAGAGGCGGCTGCCGAACGCGCCCGCCAGGTCGCCAAGGCGGCGGCGGCGGCGGCGGCGACGCGGTCGTCGTCGTCCGTCCCGGTCAACATCGCCCTCACCTCGCCCGGAACCGGCGAGGTGCGCTGGCCGATCCTCAACTTCACCAAGGGCCGCGGCCTCTGGGACTCGGGCTACCACCAGGGTGTCGATCTGCTGTCGTCGTGTGGGACACCGCTCTACGCGGCTGCGGCCGGCGTGGTCAAGGTCTCGCAGGAGAGCTACGGCGGCTACGGCGTCGGTGTCTCGATCGACCACGTCATCGGCGGCCAGCAGGTCAACACGCTCTACGGGCACATGACGTACGGCAGCCGTCAGGTCTCGGTCGGCCAGTCGGTCGCGGCGGGCCAGCTCATCGGGCTCGTCGGCAGCACCGGAAGCTCCACCGCGTGCCATTTGCACTTCGAGGTCCACATCAACGGCTCCGTCGTCGACCCGTGGGCGTGGCTGCAGGCCAACGCCGGGTAGCCGGATCGACCCCATCGCATCACGACGGATGCCCGTTGCCCGGCCGGGCGGCTGGGCCCACGCGCCCGAGGCTCCACGCAGCGCGAAGCGATGCGTGGAGAGGCGTGGGGAGCATCCGTTGTTCGACACGCCCCCGTGCGTTCACCGAGTTCACCGCCCCGGTGTCGGCTGGGTGCGTTAGCCTGAATCCCGACGCTGAGAGAGCGGAGGGAGCCGATGGGCTGCACACCACGCATCCGAACCATGGATGCGCTTGGACGCCTCGTCCTTCGGCATTGCACGAGTGGATGCCGCGGCATTGCCGTGGCGCCAAGGCGCTGTCTATAAGACAGCGCCTTTTTTCATGCCCCTGCGCCCTTGATCGTCGCGCAAGTCGAATAACCGAGAAGCCGTCCCGGCCATTCGAGAGGATGATCAATGCGCACTCTGGTGCTGAATGCGGGCTACGAACCGCTCGCGGTCGTGTCGTTCAAACGGGCGCTCGTGCTCGTGATGAACGAGAAGGCCACCGTCGTGGAACACACCGAGACCGATCCGGTGTGGGGCACCAGACGCGCGTACGAGCGTCCGGCCGTGATCATCCTGACCCGCTACGTGCGGGTGCCGGGCGGTCGCCATGTGCCGGTGACGCGGCGGGGTGTGCTGCGGCGCGACAACCACCGCTGCGGGTACTGCGGCAAGGCGGCGTCGACGATCGATCACGTGCTGCCACGCTCGCGCGGCGGTGCGGACTCCTGGGAGAACCTCGTGGCCTGCTGCCTGCGCTGCAACAACGTGAAGAGTGACCGCACGCCGCAGGAGATGAACTGGGAGCTGCGCTTCCTGCCGCGCCCGCCGCGCGGCGGACAGTGGACCGTCCGGGGCACCGAGCGCACCGATCCGCGGTGGGAGCCGTATCTCGCCCTCGCGGCCTGACATCTCGCCGAGTCAGGAGAGCTCGAGGCCCGAGACCTCGAGGGTGAGCAGAGCCGCGACGACGAACGCCAGCCCGGTGTACACCAGGTCTTCGAACCAGTCGAACAGTCCCGGTCGGCGCTCGATCATCATCTTGGGGTTGTAGTAGAAGATCGACGCGAGGATGACGAGCGCCGAGAAGGCGAGTCCGATCCACGCGGCGAACGGCACGCCCGCGAACAGCAGGGCGATCACGATGGTGGCCAGCACGTACAGCCACAGCTCCCGAACGAAGGCCCGCATCGAGTCGTGGCGCGACACGCCCGCCTTCGCGGTCGCTCTCCAGAGTTCGTAGAGCAGCGACAGGGTGAACGAGACGATCAGCACCCACGCTGAGATCGATTCGAGCAGGCTCGGGTGAATGGCACCGTCCACGGCAGGCTCCTCACGGAATGCGTGGAGCGAGCCCACGGTGGTCCATACGGTAGCGATTGCGCGACAGCCTGGGAAGGCTTGGGGCGGGATCGCGTTCGGCGCGGGAAGCCCAATTTCTCGAACATAACTGTCGGAAGCTGGGGGTACGCTCGTTCGCAGCGGTTGAATGACTAGAACATCTATTCTAGTATAGGCGAATGGGGGCGATCGTGCAGCTCACGGCACAGCACGTGCACGAAGCCGTCGGACAGGAGCCGACGGCCGCCCGGCCTGCCGCCATCCGCGCGGGAGGAGCGGGGTCGGCCGGTGCAGGTAGGGGCACCGGGTCTACCAGCACCGCATCCACCAGCACCGTCGCCCAACTGCGGGCGCAGCTCGAGCGGGTGCAGGGGCGACGGCTCGACGCGCCGGTGCTGCCGGTGCATCCCGCCCTCGCCTCGCTGCTTCCCGGGGGCGGCCTGCGTCCCGGGGCGGCCTATTCCCTCCCGCGGTCGACGTCGGTGCTGCTGGCGATGCTCGCCCAGCCGTCGCAGTCCGGGTCGTGGTGCGGAGTGATCGGGATGCCGCGGCTCGGCGCCGAGGCGGCAGAGGGGCTGGGGGTCGATCTGTCGCGCCTCGTGCTCATCCCTGATCCCGGTGCCCGCTGGCTCGCGGTGACCTCGACGGTCGCCGAGGTGCTGCCGGTGGTCGCGGTGCGTCCGTCCGGACGAGCCGCCGACGGCGAGATCGCGCGTCTGGCGGCGCGGCTGCGCGATCGCGGCGCGGTGCTGCTCGTGCAGGGACCGTGGCCCCAGGCAGAGGCGGTGATCGAGGTAGGTGAGCCGGCATGGGAGGGCGTCGGGCGCGGGCACGGCTATCTCTCCGGCCGCGAGGTGACGCTCACCTCGTCGAGCCGTCGCTGGCCGCGATCCCGGCGCGCTCGCGTGATGCTTCCGGATGCCGCGGGCCATGTCTCCGCCGTGCCGGAGCGGATGCGCCCCGTCGAGTCGCTGCATCCCGCCGCCGCATCGGCCTCCTCTCCGCTCGACGTCTCGCTCGGTCATCGGATCAGGGCGGTGGGGTGACATGACGCCGGGCACGCCCGTTCGGAGCCTCGTGCTGTGGTTTCCCGACTGGCCGGTCACGGCTCTCGAGAGGGAGGCGGCTGCGGCTGCGGCAGATCCGATCGCCGTCGTCGAGCGCAACCTGGTGGTCGCGTGCTCGGCGTCCGCGCGCGCCGAGGGGGTGCGTCGCGGGCAGCGCCGGCGCGACGCGCAGGCGCGGTGTCCGGGGCTGACGCTGGTGAATGCGGATGCCGCGCGCGATCACCGCGCGTTCGCGCCGATCGTGTCGCTGATCGAAGAGCGGGCGCCCGGGGTGCAGCTGGTGCGGCCGGGGCTGTGCGCGCTGCGCGCCCGTGGCCCGGCGCGGTACTACGGCGGCGAGACCGAGGCCGCCCGCATGCTGATCGGCGCGCTGCGCGAGGCCGGTCTCGACGGGGTCAGGGCGGGGATCGCCGACGGGCCGTTCACGGCCGAGCAGGCGGCGCGCGGGGGCACGAGCGCCGAGGATCCGGTCTTCGTCGTGCCCGCCGGCGGGGCGGCGGGGTTCCTCGCGCCGCTGTCGGTCGCCGTGCTCGACGCGTCGGCGATGATCGGCGCGGGCGCGGCAGGCACGAAGGATGCGGCGGACCTCGTGGGACTCCTCGCGCGGCTGGGCGTGCAGACGCTCGGCGGGTTCGCCGCGATGGAGCCCGATCGCGTGCGCGAGCGGTTCGGCGAGCGGGGCGTCCGGCTGCACTCCCTCGCCGCGGGGCACGACTCGCGGCCGGTGCAGCCGCGCACCCCGCCGCCCGAGCTCGAGCGCGAGGTCGCGTTCGAGCCGCCGCTCGAGATCGCCGACCAGGTGGCGTTCGCGATGCGCGTCACCGCGGACGACTTCATCGGCGGGCTGGGTGCGATGGATCTCGTCTGCACCGAGCTGCGGGTCGAGCTCGTCGGCGATCGCGGGGAGCGCAGCGAGCGGGTGTGGCTGCACCCCGGCTCGTTCGATGCGGCGGCGGTCGTCGACCGTGTGCGGTGGCAGCTCGCCGAAGACGTCGGCGCCGATCCCTCTGGCGGCGACGCGGCAGGGCGGCGCGGCTTGCGCAGCGGGGTCACCCTGGTGCGGATCTCGCCCGAGGCGGTGGATGCGGCATCCCATCACGCCCCGGCGCTGTTCGGGGGCGGACCCGAGGAGCGGGTGCATCACGCGCTGTCGCGGGTGCAGGCCATGCTGGGTCATCGCGGTGTGCTGACGCCCGCGATCGGCGGCGGGCGGTGGCTGGCCGAGCGTCAGGTGCTCGTGCCGTGGGGAGACCGGGACGAGCGCGACCGGCAGGCGACAGGCGCCGGCGGCCTCGCGGCGCAGCGTGCGCGACCGTGGCCGGGGAGTCTGCCCGAGCCGCTGCCGACGACGGTGTTCGCCGATCCGGTGCCGGTCGACGTGCGTGCGCTCGGGGGCGAGCTCGTCGATGTCGACGAGCGGGGCAATGTCGCGGCCGTGCCCGCGTTCTTCATCGAGAGCGGGCGCCGGCGGGCGATCGAGGCGTGGGCGGGCCCGTGGCCGGTGATCGAGCGGGGATGGGATGCCGCGCGCTCGCGGCGTGCGTACCGGTTCCAGGTCGTCGACGCCGACGGGTCGGCGTGGCTGCTGGTGTGCGACGGCGACGCGTGGACCGCGGAGGCCACCTATGACTAGGGAACTTGGCTCCCGGTCGTTGAGCGAGCGAGGAACGAGCGAGACGAAACGCCCCGGAACCGGCGTGACTGTGCGGCTCGAGGCGTTTCGTCTCGGTCGCTGGCGCTCCCTCGCTCAACGACCGAGATCGTTCTCCCGGTCGTTGAGCGAGCGAGGAACCGGCGTGACTGTGCGGCTCGAGGCGTTTCGTCTCGCTGCGCCCGCTCAACGACCGGGATCGGGGTGAGGGCTGATGGGCTTCAACAACCCGGGCGTTCCGTGGTCCGAGATGGAGCGCGTGCTGAGCGGTCGCCGCAGGCCCGAGGCGCCGCCGGTCGGCGCGGACGGCGGCGACAGCCCGGCGTGGTCGCGCAAGCGCGGGCCGTATGTCGCGCCAGAGATCGAGCGTCCGGCGGATGCCATCCCGTATGCCGAGCTGCACGCGCACTCGTCGTACTCGTTCCTCGACGGCGCCTCCTCTCCGGAGGAGCTCGCCGAAGAGGCCGAGCGCCTGGGACTGCACGCCCTCGCGGTCACCGACCACGACGGCTTCTACGGCATCGTCCGCTTCGCCGAGGCGGCCGAGGCGCTGCAGCTGAAGACCGTGTTCGGCGCCGAGCTGTCGCTCGAGCTGCCGAAGCCGCAGAACGGCGAGGCCGACCCGGTCGGCGCGCATCTGCTCGTGCTCGCCCGCGGAGAGGAGGGCTACCACCGGCTGGCCGGTGCGATCACGCACGCCCAGCTGCAGGGGGCCGAGAAGGGGCGCCCGGTCTACGACCTCGAAGAGCTTGCCGCGCAGGCGGCCGGGGAGTGGACGGTGCTCACCGGGTGCCGCAAAGGCGCCGTGCGCCGGGCGCTCGCCTCGGCACCGGGGACGGCGGGGGCGGATGCCGCGGCCCACGAGCTCGACCGCCTCGTGACGCTGTTCGGGCGCGATGCCGTCCACGTCGAGCTCATCGACCACGGCAATCCGCTCGACACGCGTGAGAACGACGTGCTCGCCGGGCTCGCGCGCGAGCGGGGTCTGCCCCTCCTCGCGACGAACAACGTCCACTACGCGGTGCCGCAGCGGCAGCTGCTCGCCGCGGCGGTCGCAGCGGTGCGGGCCAACCGCGGGCTCGACGAGCTCGATGGCTGGCTGCCCGCGCACGCCGGGGCGCACCTGCGGTCGGGCGCCGAGATGGCGGAGCGGTTCGTGAGGTTCCCGGATGCCGTGGCTCGCACCGTGACCCTCGCCGACGAGCTCGCCTTTCCGCTGCGCAAGGCCAAGCCCGCGCTGCCGAAGCAGAAGGTGCCCGAGGGGCACACGCCGATGTCGTGGCTGCGCAAGCTCGTGTGGGATGCGGTGCCGCGCAAGTACCCGCACCTGACCGAAGAGAACCGGGCGCGCATAGAGAAGGAGCTCGGCGTCATCGAGCTGAAGGACTTTCCGGGCTACTTCCTGATCGTCCACGGCATCGTGCAAGAGGCGCGGCGCCGCGGCATCCTGTGTCAAGGTCGCGGGTCGGCGGCCAACAGTGCCATCTGCTATCTGCTCGACATCACGGCGGTCGATGCGATCGGCTACGACCTGCCCTTCGAGCGGTTCCTGTCGAGCCTGCGCGAGGAGGAGCCCGACATCGACGTCGACTTCGACTCCGATCGTCGGGAAGAGATCATCCAGTGGGTCTATCAGGAGTACGGGCGCGATCGCGCGGCGCAGGTCGCGAACGTCATCCAGTACCGGCCCAAGAATGCCGTGCGCGACATGGCCAAGGCGCTGGGGCATTCGCCGGGGCAGCAGGATGCCTGGTCCAAGCAGATCGAGGGGTGGGGGGCTCTGCTCGAGACGGGCGCCGGCCACGACATCCCCGATCAGGTGCTCGAGTTCGCATCCGAGCTGCTCAAGGCGCCGCGGCACCTCGGCATCCACTCCGGCGGCATGGTGCTCACCGACCGGCCGGTGGGCGAGGTCGTGCCGATCGAGCACGCCCGCATGGAGAACCGCACGGTGATCCAGTGGGACAAGGACGACGCCGCCTGGATGGGGCTGGTCAAGTTCGACCTGCTGGGACTCGGGATGCTGGCGGCCCTGCAGTACTGCTTCGACATGATCCGCGCCTCGACGGGGGACGACTGGGAGCTGTCGACGATCCCGAAGGAGGAGAAAGCGGTCTACGACATGCTGTGCCGGGCGGATTCGATCGGGGTGTTCCAGGTCGAGTCGCGGGCGCAGATGGGCCTGCTGCCGCGCCTGCAGCCCCGGCGGTTCTACGACCTCGTGATCGAGATCGCGCTCATCCGGCCCGGACCCATCCAGGGCGGCGCCGTGCACCCGTTCGTCAAGCGCAAGCTCGGTCAGGAGAAGGTGACCTACGCCCACCCCAAGCTCGTGCCGGTGCTCGAGCGCACGCTCGGCATCCCTGTGTTCCAGGAGCAGCTCATGCAGATGGGCATGGCCGTCGGCGGGCTCACCGGCGAGGACGCCGACCTGCTGCGACGGGCGATGGGGTCCAAGCGCGGAGTGGAGCGCATCGACTCGCTGAAAGAGAAGCTGTACGCGGGCATGGCCGAGAACGGGCTCGTGGGGGAGGATGCAGACGCGATCTACGCCAAGATCCAGGCGTTCGCGAACTTCGGGTTCGCCGAGTCGCACTCGCTGTCGTTCGCGCTGCTGGTCTATGCGAGCTCGTGGATCAAGCTGCACTATCCAGCGGCGTTCCTCGCGGGGCTGCTACGGGCGCAGCCGATGGGCTTCTACTCGCCCGCGACTCTCGTGAGCGACGCGCGCCACCACGGCGTCGAGGTGCGTCGCCCCGACCTGCACCTCTCCGGCGTCGAGGCCGTGCTCGAGCGGGTGGACGGGGAACCTGCCACCGGCCTGGACTCCTGCCTCGAGCGCGACCAGCCGCCGGTCGGGCTCTTCGACCTCGATGCCCCCGACGAGTCCGCCGCGCACCGGCGAGACGGCGGGCACGCGGTGCGCCTGGGCCTCGCCGGGGTCAAGGGGATCGGCGCGGCGGTGGCGCAGCGCATCGTCGCCGCACGCGAGGCTGGCGGCCAGTTCCGCGACCAGCGCGACCTGGTGCGGCGCACCAGCATCACGGCGACACAGGTCGAGGCGCTCGCCACCGCCGGGGCGTTCGAGTGCCTCGGTCTCAGCCGGCGGGAGGCGATCTGGCTGGCCGGATCCGCAGCGCAGGATCGCCCCGAGTTCCTGCCGGACTCCCTCATCGCGGTGCAGCCCCCGCTGTTCACCGATCCCACCAGCTACGAGCGCCTCGCCGCCGATCTCTGGGCCACCGGCATCTCGACCGACGACCATCCGCTGAGCCACTATCGCTCCGGGCTCGATGCCCGCGGGGTACTGACGTCTCGCGAACTGCGCAGCCACGAGGTGGGGCGCCGCGTCGAGGTCGGCGGCCTCGTGACCCACCGGCAGCGGCCGGCCACGGCATCCGGAATCACCTTCCTCAATCTCGAAGACGAGCATGGCCTCGTGAACGTCGTGTGCTCGCTCGGCGTCTGGAACAGGTACCGCCGGGTCGTGCGCGACTCGCCGGCCCTCATCGCCCGCGGCATCCTGGAGCGTTCGGCCGAGGGGGTGACGAACCTCATCGCCGACCGGTTCGAAGACCTCCGGGTGGGCGTTCAGCACCGTGCGAGGGACTTCCGCTGAGACGCGCGGGACAAGGGTCTAGGGTGGCGGATGTCGCGGCGCCGACGCCGTGTGAGAGAAGGTGGTCGTCATGACAGGCAAGCTCGGCAACATCACGTTCTACGCCGACGACCCCCCGGCGCTCGCCCGCTTCTGGGCCGGGGTGTTCGGCTATCCGGAGGCCACGTGGGACGGGCCGCTGAAGAGAGAGCTGCTCGCCTCCGGACTGAGCGAGGCCGATCTGGCCAACCGCGGGATGGCCGAGGATCCCGAGGGGGTGGGGCCGAGGCTGTTCTTCCACCACGCCTCCGAGAAGAAGGACGGGCGCAACCGCCTGCATCTCGACATCAGCGCCACCCCCGGCCGGCCGCCGACACGCGAAGAGCTCGAAGCCGAGAAGGATCGTCTCGTCGCACTGGGAGCGGAGGTCGTGCGCATGGTCGACCAGTCGTGGGGTCCGTGGCCGGAGACCTACTTCCAGATGAGGGACCCCGAGGGCAACGAGTTCTGCCTGCAATAGCCGGTCGTCACACCTGCCCGTTCGTCACCCGCCCGTTCGTCACATCTCGCCGTCCCACGCCTGATTCCGACTGTCGGCGTCCCACCGTTCCCGGTCCTTGCTGTCGACGTCGACGGCGGCCACCGGTCTGAGGCGCCGCTCGATCGCCTGCAGCCGGGCGATGGCGGTGACGTCGATGAGTTCCTCGACGTCGATATGGGCGTCTTGGACGACGATCTGGCTCGCCGGGCCGATGAGTATCATCACCCCGGTGATAGCGCCCTGCTCCCATGACGGAACTGTCACTGCCTCGGCTTCGCCGGCCTCCGCCAGCGCCCGACCGCAGCTGAGCAGTGCCGACGCGATGTCATCCCCGGTCACAAACTCGCTTCCCGCGTACGTCACTCTCTTCACTCTGCCTTTCTACCCGCTTGGCCCCCAGACACCTCTGGGGGTTGCAGCATGTCGGCGAACGGGCTACAGATGACCGAAAGCGCCGCTTGATGCTACGCGTGTGACGGGCGGGGGCCTGCCGCGGCGGTCGCGAGACCGCCCTATTCGACGAGCTTTCCGGCGACCGACACCTCGCGCATCAGGGCGGCGATCTCGGCGGGAATCGGCGGAATCGCCTCGCGCACGACGCCGGTCGTCGGCGACCAGACGAGGTTCACCTGCAGCTCCGGGTCGAGCTCGGGGTAGTCGCTGCGGTTGTGGCAACCGCGGGTCTCGCGGCGCTCGAGCGCCGCTTCGAGGGTCGCGCGGGCGGCGAGAGCCGCCGACTTCAGGTCGAACGCGTGCGCGAGGTCGTGATAGCCGGCGATGTCGGGGTGCACGCCGATGTCGGCCATCCGCGCCTCGATGGTGTCAAGCTCGGCGAGCCCGGTGAGAAGGCCCTCTTCGTCGCGCACGACCCCGGCATGCTCGGTCATCGTGTCGCGGATGGCGCGCTGCAGCGCCCGCACGTTCTCGGTTCCGGATGCCGCCAGGAGGCCGTCGATCTCGGCTCGAGCAGTGTCGACGGCCGAGGCCGATCGCTTCTGCGCGGGCAGCAAGGCCGAATACTCGGCGGCCGCCTGGCCGACGATGCGCCCGAACACCAGCAGCTCGATCAGCGAGTTGCCGCCGAGCCGGTTAGCGCCGTGCAGGCCGGACGACGCCTCGCCGATGGCATAGAGACCGGGCACGTCGGTCGCGTGGTCCGACGAGCGCACCCAGACGCCACCCATCGAGTAATGCGCGGTCGGCGCGATCTCGATGGGCTCCCTCGTGATGTCGAGCATCTGCAGCTCGAGCATCGTCTGGTACACGCGGGGGAGGCGCGTCATGATCGTCTCCCGCGGCAGGTGCGAGACATCCAGCCAGACGCCGCCGTTCGGGGTGCCGCGGCCCTCTTTGATCTCGGTGTAGCAGGCCAGCGCGACGCGGTCGCGGGTGGACAGCTCCAGCCGCTCCGGGTCGTACTTGTGCATGAAGCGCTCGCCGAGGCCGTTGCGCAGGATGCCGCCCTCGCCGCGTGCGGCCTCCGAGATGAGGGTGCCGGCGGCGTTCTCGGGTTCGATGATGCCGCTCGGGTGGAACTGGACCAGCTCAGGGTCTCGCAGGCGGCCGCCGGCCTCGATGGCGAGGCGGAAAGAGTCGCCGGTGTTCTCGTCGCGCCGCGACGAGGTGCGGCGCCAGATGCGGTTGTGCCCGCCGGCGGCGAGGATCACGGCATCCGCGTGGATCAGGTAGCGGGTGCCGTCCTCGAGATCGAAGCCGTAGGCGCCGAAGACCGCGCCGTCGTCGTTGACGAGGATGCGCGTGACGTACACCGTGTCGAGGATGGGCACCTCCAGCTGCGCCGCGCGGTTGATCAGGGTGCGCTGGATCTCGAGTCCGGTGTAGTCGCCCGCGAAGGCGGTGCGGCGATAGGTGTGTGCGCCGAAGAACCGCTGCGAGATGCGCCCGTCTTCCTCCCGGGCGAACGGCATGCCGTACCGCTCCAGGTCTTCGATGCCGCGGGCGGCCCCCGAGGTGACGATCTCGACCGTGTGCGGGTTGGCGAGCAGGTAGCTCTCTTTGAGAGTGTCCGCCGCGTGCTGCTGCCAGCTGTCTTCGGCATCCATCGTGGAGAGGGCGGCGTTGATGCCGCCGGCAGCCAGGGAGGTGTGTGCGTCCGACTTCGGCCGCTTGCCGAGGGCGATGACGTCGACCCCGGCTTCGGCGAGTTCGATGGCTGCGCGAAGTCCGGATCCTCCGGTGCCGATCACGAGGACGGTGGTGGAAAGCTGGCGCTCTGAAATGCTCACGCCGTCCACGGTAGGCAGAACGAACGCATTACTCCAATGCATCTTTCTACTGGAAACGATAGCGATATGCTATTGGCGTGAATCGGGAGCAGGCGTGAACCTCGAACAGCTGCGGGCCTTCGTGACCGTCGCCCAGGTGGGCAACTTCACGCGCGCAGCCGAGCAGCTGCACCTGGCGCAGCCGTCGTTGAGTCGCCAGATCGCGGCGCTCGAGCAGGATCTCGGTGGGGCGCTGTTCACCAGGGCACGCGCGGGCAGCGTGCTCACGGCCGCCGGTGAGTCGCTGCTGCCGCTGGCTCGGCGCATGCTGGCTGACGCGGCATCCGTTCGGCGTGAGCTCGATGCCCTGGCGGGCCTCCGCCGGGGACGTGTGCGCCTCGGCGCCACGCCCACTCTCTGCGTCAGTATCGTCGCGGAGGTGCTGAACGCCTTCCACGCCGCACACCCTGCCATCGAGCTGCACATCACCGAACGGGGATCCCGCGGCCTGCTCGACGCACTCGGCGGTGGCGAACTGGATCTCGCGCTCATCACGACGTCGGGTGCGGCATCCGCCGAGAAGTTCACCGTGACTCCGCTCCTCGTCGAGGAGCTGGTCGTCGTCTCGTCCAGTGACGCCCCGCCGCTCACCTCCCGCGAGAGCATCCGGCTCGCCGAGGTGGCCGAGCTGCCGCAGATCGTCTTCAGTTTGACGTACGACCTCCGCGGCGCCACCGATGCCGCTTTCGAAGAGGCCGGACTGTCGCCGCGCGCGGTGATCGAAGGTGCGGAGATGGATGCCGTGCTCCGGTTCGTGGAGCGCGGGATCGGCGTCGCCATCGTCCCCGCGATGGTCATGATCGAACGCCAGGGGCTGCGTGAGGTGCGGCTCGCGGAGCCCACGCTCACCCGCACAATCAGCCTCGCCCGTGTCACTGACATCGCGCCGACCCCGGCGGCCGAGGTCATGCAGCAGACGATCGCCCGCACCGCCGCGATCATGGCCGAGCGACCGGAGGCCACCATGCGGCTCGCCTGACGGCGGAACGGCTGTCAGCGGTGCACGCTCGGCATTCGTGCGTAGGCACTGGTTCCGCGTGTCGACCGGTGGATGCCGCCTCCACCGACAGATTCGCCGCGAGGCGTTCGAGCGGCGAAGTGCGCGAGCTCCCGCGCTCCGGCAGAGGGGTTGACGAGCGCGATCCGCAGGGGGCCGGCGATCTCCCGGAACCGGTGCACCGGCGGCAGACGGCACCTTCTCGGGGAGTTGTCAACGCCCGAGACAAGGCAAACGGAGGCTGCTTACTGTGCACGCATGAAGCACGTGAGCTTCGCCGACAAGTCGCTCTTCATGGGCGACGATGCCGCCGACACCCTGCTGGAGTATGCCCGCCTGGTCGCCGACAATGAGCGCGCCGACACGGTGACGCTGAGGTCGATCAGCACCGACGGCAACACGGTGGAAGCTTCGTTCCTGTTGGATGCCAGCACGATTCTGATGGTCGAGACCACCAACTCCGAGATAGATGCGCCCGACAACAGCGAGGCCGTGCAAGATATGAAGGAGCGGATCGACGCCATCACGCGACCGGTCAGCGTGGACTCACAGGAGCCGCCGTACGTCGACTACGACCTTCCCGACTCCTTCTGAGGGCACGGGCGTCAGGCGCCGCGGGGCTGAGGCCGCCGGCTCGCTACGCAGGGCGCTCCGCCCCGTCGGGCTGCCGCGGTCGGCCCTCAGCCCCACGCCATGTTGATGAGCCGTTCGAACGTGACGTACCCGTTGCGGGCGAATGACTTCGCCATCGGCACGTTCCCCAGGTCGGTGGAGGCGCGGATGTCGTCGGCGCCGGCGGCGACCAGCACGCGGGTGCCTTCGCTGAGGATGCCGTCGATGTAGCCGTTGCCGCGGTGCTCGGGCAGCACGCCGACGTAGGCGATGATGTGGCGGTAGGAGTTGCGGGCGGGGAAGACGAAGCCGACGGCCTCTCCCGACGGAAGCGTGGCGACCTGCCACCACTCGCGAGGGCTCGAGTAGCTCGAGAACTCATCCGTGTACTGAGCCAAAGCGACGGCTCTCGCTTCGGCGGTCGCGAGCTCCTCGGCGCTGTGGGCGTCGAGGGTGCCGGCAAGCGCTCGGGTGGTGAGATCGATGAGCTCGTTGTCGGAGTGGAACGGACGGAACGTCAGCCGCGCGTCGGGTGCCGCGATCGGCGTACCTTCTCGCCACTCCAGGCGCAGCCGCTCCACGATGAATCGGGCTCCGGCGCTCTCCATCAGTTCGAGCAGCACTTCTGTCGCGCGGCGGGACCTCGGATCGTCCCGCCAGTCCGCGGCGAGGTAGCGAGCGTATTCGGGGGGAGTGCTCAATCCGGAGAGCAGTTCGGTGTGCGCGGCGTCGAGCAGCGACGCGCCGATCTCGCGCTGCATGTCTTCAGGCAGCGAGGCGTCGGTGTCGAAGATGTCGAGCTGCGTGGGCTCATTCGCACCGACTGGAGCCCACAGAGCCAGGCGACCGACAAGTCGATTGTCACGAATCGCCAGCCAGGTCCACTCCGGGCGACGCCGACCCTGCTCGAGGTCGTCGGCGACCTCGTGATTCAGCGCGTACGGCAGCGTGAGGAAGAGTTCGAGGTCGCCGGAGTCGCGATATCGACGGATGTCGAAGGTCAACGTGATCTCCCTCCCTGATCGGTGTTCAGCGCATCGGTGCATCGGTGGTGCGGGACGACGTTGTCGGCGCGGGAACCATCGATTGCGGGGGAGAGGTCGTCGGCGAGTTCTCGCATGATTCCTTCGGCTGGGGGAGAGAGCTGACTCACTCTACTGATCGACGTCGGATGCCGGCGTCGAACAGGTCGAGTGCCTGTTCGTCGTTTCCTGGTCGCCCCACTGCGGCAGCACGTGCAGGGGAATGGTGCGCGGCACGTTCAAGGCGACTCGCCAACTCGCGGGCTCGCTGATCCAGATCAGGTGAGACAGCAATAGTCACCCTGGAGGGACTCGAACCCCCAACCGTTTCCTTAGGACGGAACTGCTCTTCCATTGAGCTACAGAGGCTGGCCCCCACAGTCTACGTGGTGCGCCCAGGCGGCCCGTCAGTGGTCGAAGTCCGGCCGCACCTCGGCCACGCCGTCCAACTCGGCCTGCAGGCGCCGGTACAGCGCCCACCCTTCCTCGTGCCAGCCGGCGGGAAGCGGGTCCTCCAGGTCGCGGTCCTGCCACCTGCTATTCCAGGCGGCGAGCTCGGCGACCAGTGGCTCCGAGAGGCCGAGGTCCCCGGCATCCATCGGGTAGTTGTCGGTGAACGACTCCCACAGCGGCCACCTCACGCCCCATTCGGGGAACATCCGCACCACACGCAGACCGTTCGGCAGCACGACGGGCTCCCCGCGGCGGCTGCGGGCGGACAGGTAGCGGTTCTGCATCTCAGCACGCCTACGCCATTCGAATGCAGATGCCGGAGCCCGGTGGTAGTCCGTCCCCGACAGCCACACGAGCCCGCGGCCGCGCGGCCCGGCCTCGTCCACCACGAGGGCGAGCGACCACAGGTTCCGGTCGTTCTCGGCCAGCGCGCGCGTGGAATCCATCACGTCGTCGAGCGAGGCATCCACGATGTCGATCGCCCTCACCGCCGCGTCGGCGCCCGAGTAGACGAACAGCCGGTAGCGAGCATCGCTGGTCTCCCAGGTGGTGTCGCGCTCATCGACGGTCTCGCCTCGCATGGCTCCGAGCGTACCCAGCGGCATGCGAAAGGCCCCGGCATCCATGAACGGATGCCGGGGCCCTTCGTGAGCTCGTCAGCCCTGGTCGCCGAGGGCGAAGCGCACGGCGCCGTCGTTCGACAGCTCTGCGTCGAGAACGCGGTTCTCGAGAACCGAAGCAGCGGTCTCGTCGAGGAAGACGCGGGCGCCGCCCTCGACCACGACGGTGTCGGTCGCCTCGGGGACCGGCACGACGCTCAGTTCGAATCCTTCGGAGCTTCCCGTGTCGCGGATACGCACACCTCCGTCTTCGGCGAGCGGGACGCGGGCGATGAGTTCTTCGACGGCCTCGGCGGCGGTCTGGGTCAGCGTGAGCATGCTTTTCCTTTCCTCGTGCGGTTCCGAGTCGGCCACGATTCCGAGATCCCACGGCAGATGCAACCCCTACGCGCCGCGGAGCTCGCATTCGGAGGGAGTTCCCACGTTTTCGGTCGTCCATGGATGCGAAGCCGAACTTCGTGCCCGGCTCTGGTGAGACGCGGTGCGAAGCCGACGGTCCGACTGCCTGCCAAGAAGGACAGATGTGGTGCGCAGCGAGCAAGATCTGTGATTCTTGTCATCGTGTCGGGGGCAACGCGGGGTCGATCCACGCCGCGGTCTGACATGGTGGAGGCGTCGTCGCGAGCGCCGAGGGTGGTGCTGGCGAGCCCCTTGTACGGGCGGTCGCGCGCCGCCCACCCAACCGTGAGGAACGCATGACCCGCATTGGCATCGTGGCCGAAGCGCCCGGAGAGAACCGGGTGTCGGCGACCCCGAACACCGTCCCCAAACTCATCGCCCTCGGCTACGACGTCGTCGTCGAGTCCGGCGCCGGAGCCGCCTCGTCGTTCCCGGACGCCGCGTTCGCGCAGGCCGGAGCGACCGTTGTCGACGGCGCCACCGCCTGGGCGTCGCCGATCGTGCTCAAGGTCGTCGCGCCGACGCCGGCCGAGATCGACCGGCTCGCAGACGGCGCGACGATCATCGCGACACTGAGCCCGGCGCTGCGTCCTGACCTCGTCGAGGCGCTCGCCACCCGGGGGATCACGGCCATCGCGCTCGATGCGGTGCCGCGGATCTCACGGGCGCAGTCGATGGACGTGCTGAGCTCGATGGCGAACATCGCCGGCTACCGCGCCGTCGTCGAGGCCGCGCACGAGTTCGGCCGGTTCTTCACCGGGCAGGTGACCGCCGCAGGCAAGGTGCCCCCGGCGAAGGTGCTCGTCGCGGGTGCCGGTGTGGCGGGACTCGCCGCGATCGGCGCAGCCTCGAGCCTCGGTGCGATCGTGCGTGCGACGGATCCGCGGCCGGAGGTGGCCGACCAGGTCGCGTCGATCGGCGGCCAGTTCCTCGAGGTGGTCGTGCCCGACGAGGCGAAGCAGGTCTCGGCCGACGGCTACGCCAAGGCCACGAGCGAGGCGTACGACCGGCGGGCGGCCGAGATCTACTCGGAACAGGCCGCCGACGTCGACATCATCATCACGACGGCGCTGATCCCGGGCCGTCCGGCGCCGCGGCTCATCACCGCCGCCGACGTCGCCTCGATGCGGCCCGGCAGCGTGATCGTCGACATGGCGGCGGGGCAGGGTGGCAACGTCGAAGGATCCGTTGCGGGGGAGAAGGTCGTCACGGAGAACGGCGTCGTGATCCTCGGCTATACGGATCTGCCCGGCCGCCTGCCGCAGCAGGCGTCCCAGCTGTTCGCGACGAACCTCGTCAACCTGCTGAAGCTGCTCACCCCGGGCAAGGACGGCGAGCTGACGCTCGACTTCGACGATGTCGTGCAGCGCACCGTGACCGTCGTGCAGGACGGTGCGGTGACGTGGCCGCCGCCCCCGGTTCAGGTGTCGGCGGCACCGGCATCCGCGAAGGCGACCACCGCGCCGGTGGTCGCGGCCAAGAAGCCGATGTCGGCGAGCGCTCGGACCGGGCTCATCATCGCCGGCATCGCGGCGCTGTTCGCGATCTGCGCGTTCGCGCCGCCGCCGCTGCCGCAGCACTTCCTCGTGCTGACCCTCGCGATCGTCGTCGGCTTCTACGTCATCGGCCACGTCGCCCACGCGCTGCACACGCCGCTCATGAGCGTCACCAACGCGATCTCGGGCATCATCGTCGTCGGCGCGATGGTGCAGATCACGCTGCCCGATCTCACCGTCCAGATCCTCGCCGCGATCGCCGTGCTGCTCGCGAGCATCAACATCTTCGGTGGCTTCGCCGTCACGCGGCGCATGCTCGCGATGTTCCAGAAGGGGGAGACCCGATGACCGCCGTCGCCGGCCAGGTGGCGGGCGCCGCCTACATCGTCGCCGCGCTGCTGTTCATCCTCAGCCTCGCGGGACTCAGCAAGCACGAGACCAGCCGCCGAGGCGTCACGTTCGGCATCCTCGGCATGGCCATCGCGCTGGTCGCCACTGTGTGGGTGACGGCCGCCGGTGCCTGGGGTGATGCGCAGGCCACGACCGGGCTGGTGCTGCTCGTCGTCGCCGTGGTCGTCGGCGCCGCGATCGGGCTCTGGCGCGCACGAGTGGTGGAGATGACCGGGATGCCGGAGCTCATCGCCCTGCTGCACTCCTTCGTGGGTCTCGCGGCCGTGCTCGTCGGCTGGAACGGGGCGCTGTACGACACGGGCCTGGAGGGCGCGCTCGCCGACATCCACCACGCCGAGGTGTTCATCGGCGTGTTCATCGGTGGCGTGACCTTCACGGGATCGATCGTCGCGTTCCTGAAGCTGTCGGCGCGGATCTCGTCGAAGCCGCTCATGCTGCCCGGCAAGATCGCGCTCAACATCGGTGCGCTCGTCGCGTTCCTCGTCCTGACCGTCTGGTACGTCATCGCGCCCGAGCTGTGGCTCCTCATCGCGGTGACGCTGCTGGCGCTGGCGCTGGGCTGGCACCTGGTCGCGTCGATCGGCGGCGGCGACATGCCGGTCGTCGTCTCGATGCTCAACAGCTACTCGGGCTGGGCCGCCGCGGCGGCGGGCTTCCTGCTGAACAACGACCTGCTCATCGTCACGGGTGCACTGGTCGGCTCGTCAGGTGCCTATCTGAGCTACATCATGTGCAAGGCGATGAACCGCTCCTTCCTGTCGGTGATCGCCGGTGGCTTCGGCATCGAGGCGCCGCGCTCGAGCGACGAAGACTACGGCGAGCACCGCGAGATCGACGCCGAGAGCGCGGCCGACATGCTCGCCGGCGCCTCGACCGTCGTCATCACGCCGGGCTACGGCATGGCCGTCGCCCAGGCGCAGCACGGTGTCGCCGACCTGGTGCAGAAGCTCCGAGAGCGCGGCGTCGACGTGCGGTTCGGCATCCATCCGGTCGCCGGCCGCCTGCCCGGGCACATGAACGTGCTCCTCGCGGAGGCCAAGGTGCCGTACGACATCGTCCTCGAAATGGATGAGATCAACGATGACCTCTCGGCCGCCGACGTCGTGCTCGTCATCGGCGCCAATGACACGGTCAACCCGGCCGCCGCCGAGGATCCGAGCAGCCCGATCGCCGGAATGCCGGTGCTGCGGGTCTGGGAGGCCCAGAATGTCATCGTCTTCAAGAGGTCGATGGCATCCGGATATGCGGGCGTGCAGAATCCGCTCTTCTATCGCGAGAACACCCAGATGCTGTTCGGCGACGCGAAAGAGAAAGTCGACGAGATTCTCTTC
This sequence comes from Microbacterium sp. B35-04, assembly GCF_010634885.1. NCBI lineage: Bacteria > Bacillati > Actinomycetota > Actinomycetes > Micrococcales > Microbacteriaceae > Microbacterium > Microbacterium sp. B35-04. The sequence continues at coordinate 81,948 of NZ_MWLP01000041.1, forward strand.
CAGCTCTCGCGCACTTCAGACGTGCGCTGAACCGTAAAAGCCGCGAGGCGGCGTGCGTCAGTGCGCCGCCTCATAGGCTTCGAGAACGGATGCCGGAACCCGGCCCCGCTCGGAGACCTGATAGCCGTTCTGCTTGGCCCATTCCCGGACGGCGCTGAAATCCTGCTGGCCGCTGCGGCGGCGCTTTCGCCCGGCCGACGCTGCGCTGGAGGTCGCGCGGGCGGAGGACACGGTGCGCGCCGCCTTGGTGTACCGCTCGAGGCTGGTGCGCAATGCAGCGGCATTCTCGTCGGTGAGGTCGATCTCATATGCGACGCCGTCGAGGGAGAACAGAACTGTCTCGCCCTCGCCGACTTCCAAAAGGGTGCCGTCGATGTCGTCGACGAGCTGGTGAACGATTCTTCGGGCCATGCTGGAAGAATAGCCCCAATTGTCGCCGTCGACCATTCGAGAATTCGTTTCAGTTGAAGAATTGCTCGCCCGAGCAATTCGAATGGGATGCCGAATTCCGACGATTCGCGATGGTCCGGGGCGTTTCGTCTCGGGCGCCAGAGCGCCCTTCGCTCAACGACCGTGCGTTGAAGTTCCGCGGGTTGAGGTTGCGGGGCCCGGTGCCGGTCGTTGAGCGAGCGAGGAACGAGCGAGACGAAACGCCATGAGCCTTTTCGCAACACTCGGGGCGTTTCGTCTCGGGCGCGAGCGCGCCCGGTGCGCAACGCCCGGGGTCAGGGGAGGAGGCCGGCGCGACGCGCCGTGACGACGGCGGCGTGGCGGGTCGAGGCATCCAGCTTCGCCATCGCCGACTGCAGGTACGACTTGACCGTGCCCTCTTTCAGGTCGAGGGTCGTCGCGATCTCGGCGTTGGTGGCGCCGAGCGCCGCGCACGCGAGCACGTCGACCTCACGCGGCGAGAGGCGCACGTCGAGCTCGAGGGACGGCTCCGACGCGTCGTGCGAGAGCGCGGCCAGGCGCTGCTCGAGGCGCGCGAGCCGCGCGCGCAGCGCCGGATCGTCGACGACGGCGGCGATGCTGCGCAGCTCGGCGTACGTCTCGCGCAGCTCTTCGCGGGTGGTGGCGGGCATCGCGGCAGGTCCCGCAGGCGAGGGGGAGAGGGTGAGCCGGCGCTGCACCTCCTCACGGATGCGCAGCTCGCTCGAGAGCTCTTCGGCGACGGCGAACGCGGGCCGGGCGACGACGTCGCCGACCGGCGACTCGGCCCACGACCCGCAGTAAATGATGCCCCGGGCACGATTGCCCACCATGACGGGAACCGCGAACAGGGTGGAGATGCCCTCTCCGAGCACGGCGCGGTCGTAGTCGTGCGTGATGCTGCGCGACGATCCGTAGTCCACGGCGAGGCGCGGGCGCTTCTCGACGAACGCGCGCCCGCCGAGTCCGCGCGAGGCCTCGACCACGAGACCTTCCAGTGCGCGGGTGTGGGCGCCGTGGATCGAGGTGACGTGGATCGCGTCGCCCTGCGCGAGTCCGCCGAACCCGACGGGGAATCGCGTCCGGCGCACGAGTTCGGCGACCGCGTGGTCGAGAGCCAGAATGTCGCTCGCGTCACTGCCGAAGGCATCGACGGCCGGGCCGGCGCCCGCGCGATTGCGATCGGGGTTCGGCGAACGATGTGGGAGGGACGCGCCCACGAGTACCTGCTTCCGGGGTGACGGCGTCCTCGCCGCCATTCGTAGGCCCGACTTTACCACTGGGGAGTGCGAGGCCCGGGTGTGTGCAATCCCCCCGGGCCCCGCGGCGTGCGGGCGGCCTACACGCCCGCCGCCAGCTTTGTGCCGGACGGGCGGGGTGGGCCCGGCCGTGTCCGGGTTGCGCCCGAGCCTCCGAGGCGTTTCGTCTCTGC